>CALFXN010000038.1 GCA_937957815.1 uncultured Synergistales bacterium | reverse complement strand
CAGGTTCTCGCCGTGTCGCCAGTCGACGTCGGCGAGCCAGCGTCCCTGGCGCATCGATCGAAGCCACGCGGGCAGGCCGGCCAGCTTGCGCCACGTCGGCGCCAGGCGCGCGTAGCGCGGGCCGGCGATTCCGTAGAGCAGCCGGAACCCGAGCAGCGCGGGCATCAGGTAGCCGAGCGCGACGTGCACCGAGCGCCAGGTTTCGCTGTCGCCGGTGACGAACGCCCCGAGGAAGCTCGCCGCGAACAGCCAGTGGAATGCGCGCGTGGGCGCGTCGACCACGCGGCGGCCGATCGATGGAGTCTGCGCCGATCCGACGGCGCGCGGGAGGGTCGATACGGATTGCATGTCGTTGCTCGCTTCAATCGTTCCAGGCACGCCGATGACGTGTGTCGAGGCCTGCGGGGAATCGCAGGTCGTCTTCGTCGAAGCGGCCGCGGTCGGCGCCGGCGTGGCACGCCCCGCAGTTCGCGGCACTCTTCACGCTGTCGTGACGCCAGACGGCCGTGTCCACTTTCCGGTGCTTGCGCTCGAACCAGCGCGATCGCGTGATGCGATCCTGCGGCGGCTCTTCGGACGCATCGGCGAAAAATTCTTCGTCGAGCCGCCCTTCCGTTGCGACTACGGATCGAACATCGCCGTCGGCGAGAACTTCTACGCGAACTACGACTGCGTCGTCCTCGACTGCGCCGTCGTCACGATCGGCGACAACGTGCTCTTCGGCCCCGGCGTCCACATCTATACGGCCGGGCACCCCGCGCATCCGGAGCCGCGAAACGCGGGGATTGAATACGCGATGCCCGTGACGATCGGAAACAACGTCTGGCTCGGCGGCGGCGTAATCGTGACGCCCGGCGTGACGATCGGCGAGAATGCCGTGATCGGCGCGGGAAGCGTCGTCACGCGGGACGTCCCCCCGTCGGCGATCGCGGCCGGGAACCCGTGCAGGGCGTTGCGCACGATCACCGACGAGGACCGGAAATTCTACTTCCGGCGTCTGCCGTTCGAAGAGCCTTCCAGGTAGTCTCGCCCCGTCACCGGACCAGCGCGGGTTCGAGGAACGCGACCGTTCCCTCGTCGGCGTCCATCTCGGCCGTGACGCCGAACGGCAGCGCGAGATTGATGTCGCCGTGCCCCGCGTGAAGCCCTTTGACGATCGGCTTGCCGAGCGGAACCAGGATATCCCGGACGACGTCGTCGAGCGTCTGCGAGCCCTCGGGCGACGGGCAGTCCACGAAGTCGCCGAGGATGAACCCCGCGACGCCGTCGAGCTTTCCGGAGTTGCGGAGCTGCGTGAGCATCCGGTCGATCCGGTAGACCTTCTCTCCGACATCCTCGATGAACAGGATCTTGCCCCGGACGTCGACTTCCCACGGCGTTCCCATGAGCGTGCCGATCATCGTGAGGTTCCCGCCGGCGAGCGGCCCCCGCGCGCGTCCGCCGACGACCCGTTCGAGCGCTTTGACCGTCGGCAGCGGTCCGGGAAGCGCATCCGGGTCTTCGAGCAGCCGGTGCATCCAGCGCATCCAGCCGAAGAGCCCCGCAAGTTGCGGGTCGCCGCCAGCCAGCGAGCGCAGCGATGGAATGACCATCGGGCCGTGGAACGTGACGAGGCCGCACGTGCCGTTCAGGAACGAATGGATCGCGGTGATGTCGCTGTAGCCGATGAAGACCTTCGGGTGCGGCGCGATCCGTGCCGGGTCGAGAAATGGCAGGACGCGCTGCGAGCCGTAGCCTCCGCGGAGGCACAGGATACCGTCGATCTTCGGATCTTCGAAGGCGCGGTTGAGTTCCTCCGCCTTTTCCCTGTCGGACGTTCCGGAAAGGTAGCCGCGCGATTCCCGCGTCGACGGGTACAGCACTGGCTCGTAGCCGAACTGCTCGACCAGGACCTTCACGGATCGTTCGATGTCCGCCTGGGTCGACGGGCTCGCGAGGGCGATCACGGCCACGCGGCTGCCGGGCCCGAGCGGCGCGGGAAGCCGTATCTGCCGGTGTGCCGCCGGAGGTTCCGCACCCGCCGCGGCCGGGGAGGACCGCGGGCGGTCCGGGACGAACGAATCGAACCACGTCCGTGCGGAAAGAAGCGACGGCATGAACGTCCCGCGATGGTTCACGGCTCCGACGTCCACCGCTTCGACCGGAGCGCCGGCGCGTTTCATCCGGGCCTGCGTCTCGAGCGCGAGGTCGTGGGGAACGAGGGTATCCTTCGTGCCGTAGTACAGTCGGACGGGCGCTTTCGGAATCCAGCCGTCGACGTCGTTGAGCGCGAGGAGCCGGCAGATCGGGTGCGTCCCTCGCCCCATGGCGCGCAGGAACGCCCCGGTGAAGACGGACGATTGCTCGGGCGGAAAGCTCTTCGCGACCTCACGGGCGCCGGACGTTCGGCCGTAGAGCAGATTGTCGGCCTTTCGCGCCCAGCCGGGAAGGAAGGCGTCTGCGCCCGCGATTCCGTAGATATCCGAATAAGAGATGATAACCTTCGCCATGAGGGCGGGCGCGAAGGGATCGCCGTCGCGGAGCCACAGCCGCCAGCACGGAAGCAGCCGGTACGGGCCGGAAATCGGCGCCGAGGCCGTGACGGGAACGCCACCCCCGCTTTCGAGAAGGCGATGCATCGCCATCGTCGCGTGCCCTCCCTGCGAGAGCCCCGTCAGGAAGAGACTCCCGGAGAGCGGCACGCCGAGATCGGCGCACAGCCGCCGCGTGGCCTCCAGGAGATGGACCCCGGCCGAGGCTTCGGTCGCCGCATGAAGAAACGGGTGCCGGGCGAGGGAATGTCCCTGGCCGATGTAATCGGGAAGCGTCACGACGTAGCCGTAGGCCGCGAAGACGTGGAGCATCGCCGTGGCTTCGCCGCTCCGGAGCATCGACGGCGCGGCGAGCGGATCGAGGATCGTTCCCTGCTGGTACGACACCCACGGCCGCGGTCCGGAGAGCATCGGAATCATCACGAGCCCGGACGCGACGGCCGGTACGCCGTCGACGTCCCTCGTGGCGTACTCAACCGCATAGAGCCGGACGCCGTTTTTCGCCGGGCCGAGGGCTTTCACGTCCCCCGCGACGGACGGAGTCATGACGGGGGCGAACTCCTGCCTGACGGTGAGCGCGTTCGCGTCGATCCATTCGCGCGAATACTCCTTCAGGAACTCCGTCCGGACGACGCTCCCATCCGGCGCCGCCGCGACCGGAACGACCGGAACCGCAAGCCAGACAATAACCGCGAGCGGAAGAATCCACGCCGCCCGCATCCGTCCGAATCCCGAACATCTCCGCATCGAATCGCCTCCCAGGAATTGTCGACAGTCTCTTCCCGCACAGGATACCACGACCGACGGACAACGGAAAAACGCCCCGGGACGGCGAATTCCCCCGAGATCCGGGTGCGCGACTGGCCTTCCGTATCGCCTGAAAATACCGATGTGATATACTTGTTTCGTAAATTCCGACATAGCATTCGGGGGGTGGAATTCATGAAGCGGGTCGTGGTTGCCGTGGACGGAAGCGAGATCAGCCGGGCGCTGGCGGAATACGCCTTTCACTACGCACATCGTGAGGGAGACGCGGAACTCTTCTTCCTGCACGTCGTGGAGGCCCCGAACTTCTCGCGTTTCAATTCGGGACAGGCGCTGGTGAAGCTCCCCACCGAGGAGGAACGCATCAATCAGGCGCGCGATGCGATTCAGGCGCAGCTCGACGACGCGAAAAAAACGCTCCCCTACGCGCCTCCTCACGCGTGCGTCGTCGTGGCGTCGGGTGTTCCGTATCAGGAGATCGTCGATTACGCGAAGACCCAGGACGCGGACATAATCATGATCGGACACCGCGGCCTGAGCAACCTGGAACGGTTCTTCATCGGCAGCGTGGCCGCGAAGGTCGTCGCGCACGCTCCATGCAGCGTCTACGTCCTCCGTCCGAAGAAATAGACGGGGGAGCGGTTCCCGAACAAACGGAAACGCGTCGAACGAGTTCCCGAAAAAGGGGGGCGGAATCTTCCGCCCCCCTTTTTTTGCGCGGAGTCCGGGTGAAATTCCGGGAATCCCCCGTGACGGCCCGCTCCGATGCCTGTATGATGTGAAGCCGGAACGATTCGGGAGGGAGCCGTGCCGATGGTCGCAGGAACGAGATACGTCGTGAGTCTTCTGGCGGCGCTTCTGTCGCTCGCGTTCGGACAGATGTCGCTCGCGGCCCAGGACGCGTCGAAGGAAGACGCGTCGAAGGCACTGTCGCGGATGCTGCTCGACATGGAGGTCGCCGCGAAGACCGCCGAGGCGGAAATCGCGAAACTCCCGAGCATCGTCGACGACGAATGCGCCCGGATCAGGAACTCGCTCGACCGCTGGGCAAACTCGCAACTCCGCGCGATCGTCGCCGGAAACCACGCCGCCGTCGGCCGGCTTCTCGATGCCACGCACCTGCCGCAGGAGGAGGGCGCCTTCAGCGTCTGGTGGAAGCAGACGAAGGCCGGCGTCGGAAGCGACGGAGATCTCGACGCGCTTCTGAAGACATACTTCTCGATCCTTCAGCCCGGGATTTCCTCCGTGAACGAGGAATTCCAGAAGCAGATCATGGACAGTCTCGGGCAGGAAACGCTCGCAGGTCTTCAGGAGTCGATGGAACGGATCCGGAAGCCCTTCATCGGGATCCTGAAACAGCGTCTTCCCATCTACAACACGATCCCGGTTCCGAACACCGACAGGGCGACGGCGACGTTCTCGACGTCCGGAAAGATGGGCGACTTCCGGCAGGGAGCCATCCCCGTCAAGGGACTCGTCGGGGCCGCGCTGATCTTTCTCGGGAAACGGATCGTCACGCGCATCATGAAATTCCTCGCCGTCAAGATCGCGGGCAAGGTGCTCGCGAAGCTTCTGCCGGTCGTCGGGTGGATCCTTCTCGCGTTCGAGGTCTACGACATCGCGGGCGCCCGGGACCGATTCGAGGACGAGATGCGGAAGGCGTTCCTCTCGGAATACACCGCGGAGATCAACGCCGAAACCCTGTGGTGGAAGGGAGAGGACGCCCAGACTCCGTCGATGCGGGACGAAGTCAGCAGAAACGTCTGCTCGCTGCTGAAAAACTGGGAGAGGATCTGCCGCTCGGAGGCCGCGTCGATGATCCAGAGCGCGCACATCCTCTCGTTCTCCGAACCCGTCCGCGAGTACGTCTCGAAGGAACTCGACGGCGGCGCGGAATTCGAACCCGTCCTCCAGAAGATGGGCATCCTCTGGGACGTCTTCGGACCGCTGCTCGCGCAGGGGAAGATCGACACGTTCGAGTCCATGATCCTCGCGACTCCGGACAGGAACGACCTCCGGCTCCTCGCCGCGAATCTGGGGCCGAGGCTGCTGGAGATGTACCGGAAGTTCGGCCGTGACTTTCTCCAGGGCGTGAACAGGATCGGCGTCCGGAACTACCTTTCCGCCGGCGAGTGGGCGGACGGAAGAATCGACTGGAAGCTGCTCAACGGGCGCCTCTCGCTGCTTCCAGACCTCGGCGACGACAGGGAGGCGTCCCTCGGCCTCCTCACGCTCGTCCAGGAGGACGCCCCCTTCGAGGGAATCGCTCCGGCCTCGCTCTCGGACATCGCCGCGAACAGGGAACTTTTCCGTTCGGTCTGGCGGGCCATCCGTCCCGACATCCGGAAAACGCTCCTCATTCTCGGGAACAAAAAGGCCGCTTCGACCGTCGGCGAATGCCTCGAAGTCTCCCCCGGAGCCGCGTCCGCGTTCCTCGGAAGCTACGGGCCGGAATTCTGGACGGCCTGGTCGCGGGACGACATCCTGATCCTGCTGCGAATCACCGACTTCCGCTCGACGACCCTCGGGAAGCCGATCGACGCGTGCCTCCCGGCGGCCGAGGACCGCGCCGCCATGATCGCCGTCTGGCGCCGGACGGGAAAGCAGGGGATCGCGCTGTGGGACGCGTACGCGACCGAGGGCGCGGGCGCGCTCGGCAGAAAGCTCGCGAACGACGCGGTCGAGAGCCTGTCCGACGGCTACCCCTTCGGGGATCTGAGGGACCGCGCGCACCTTGAATTCGCCGTCGCGTGCCGGAAGATCCCGTTCGCGGGACGCCTTGTCTACGACACGTTCCGGAACCTCGGCGCGATCCCCCGGATCCTCGTCGTCGCGGCAGGCGCCGCGGCGGTTCTCGGCATGATTCTCGCCATCTTCGGAAGGAGAAGACGATGACCGGGAAAGGCATTCCCATCCTGACAGTAGACAACGTCCCGGGCGCGACGCTCGAATTCATCGGATGCGTCACGGCTTCGTGCTGCCTCTCGAAATCCATCGTCGCGGACATGTCCGCCAACCTGAAGAACTGGACGATCGGCGGCGAACTGACCCAGTACAGCAGGATGATCGACGACTCCGTCGGCCTCGTGCTGGAGCGCATCCGCAAAGAGGCTGCCCGCACCGGCGCGGACATGGTCGTCGGCTTCCGCCTGTCGACGACGAGCGTCTCCTCAGGCGCAGCCGAGATCATCGGGTACGGGACGGCGGTCCGCCTCGTCCGGAAGTGACCGCCGCGAACCGGAATCCCTCGTCGTCCTCAACGAACTGGTCATGAAGGGGTGCCAGGCGGGCATGGGGTGTCAGGGTAACGGCGGCCACCGCGTCGTGAAGGACGACATCGCGCCGCTGCTCGAGGAGATCTACGAAGCCGTGTCGTACACGCTCGACGCGATCGTGTACCGGGGACTCTCGGACGTGGAGATCGCGACGCTCGAAGAGCTGCTGCGCCGCGTGCAGGAGAACCCGGAGTCGTAGCCCCCGCCCTCCGCCGCAACGGAAACGCGAGGCCGCGCCCTCATCAGGCGCGGCCTCGCGCGTGTCGCGAAGCGCGGTTCTCTTCCGTTCCGGTACCGCTCTAGTAGCGCGACTGGAAGACCTTGACCGTGTACGTCCCCTTGCCGTCGGCCGTGCTCAGCGTTATCTTCGCGGTCCGGTCGCTCCCGGTCGCGTTCGGTTCCACCGTGACGTACACGTTGTTCGCGGCGTTCTTGTCCCCCGACGTCGCGCTCAGGGTACACCAGGACTGATCGCTCGCGGCGGTCCAGTTCCTCGCCGTTCCGAAATCGAGGCGCGCGTGGCTCCCCTTCGCGTCGAAGTCGAGGTTGTTCCCGGCGATCAGCGGCGGGTAGATGAACGGGATGACGTACGTCCTCGAGTCGGACTCCCAGTCCTGATGCTTCGTCTTGATCGCCTCGACCCACATCACGTACTGGTTTCCGTACGAAAGACCGTTCTTCCACGAGAACTTCGACTTGAACTGTCTGACCGCGTCCCTCGCCTCCGGGGCGATCTTCCACATCCACTGGTTGTACGGCTGGAAGTTGCTCCGCGACAGGAGGACGGCGTCGTTGAACTGGCCCAGATAGAACGGGTTGCCGCCGGAGCTCTTGATCGTCGGGCGCGGGAAGCTGTACGTCCAGTGGGCGTTCGTCGACGAGCTCGTCGGCACGGACGAGTTGGTGACGGTGCAGTCGCTGATCGTCACCGACTCCGACGACGAGTAGCTGATCCCGGCGCTGAGCCCTCCCGTGGGGCCGGAGGCGTTGAATCCGATGTTGCCTCCCAGGTTCCAGGAGAAGCCGCTCGTCGTGCTCGAGCTGCCCTGCGTCGTCCCGGGCGTCGAATTCATGAGCTGGACGTACCGGCGCGAATTGTCGTAGTCGAGCCAGTTATCGAACTCGTAGTCGACCATATACCCCGAAATCCTCGCGAGCGTCGTTTTGCTCCACCCCATCTGACCGTTCTTGTTCTCGTAATTGTTCGCGGGGTTCAGCATCCCGCGCTGCTGGACGACGAACCAGTCGTAGTCGACATTGTTGGCCTCGTTGTACGAATGGCAGGCATAGAGGTAATACGTGATCTGGAAGGCCTGACTGTATATCGAGGCGTCGTAGGTGTATATCTGCGCCTGGGCCAGCTGCGTCAGCTCGCCCGTGGACGCCGTCACCGCGGCCTCTCCCGCTTCTCGCGCCTGTCTGACCGCCTCCTGCTTCGCGTCGTTGTCGGCGACGTACCTCGCGAAATTCCTCGCCCGCATCTCGTGGAACGCCTCCATGTCCGGTACTTCCGGTTTTTCGTCATCACTCGCGATGGGCTCCGAAAGAACCATCGGGCTTTTGTCGGCGGGGGTAATCCACGTACAGATGTCGGTATTGAGAGCGTCGCGCGAGGGCTTTTCGACGGCGTACAGGTCCACGTAGTCCAGGC
>CALFXN010000037.1 GCA_937957815.1 uncultured Synergistales bacterium | reverse complement strand
GCGCGGCGCCGTCGGGGCCGCCGCGCTGTTTCGTCACTCGCAGGAGCGAATTTACTTCTTCTGTTCCGTTCCGCGTTTCGGGACGCCGAAACCGACAATCTCGTTCCACTCCTCCGGATACGGCGTCGCCTTGACGTCCGTGTATCCGAGCGCGTACTTGCTCAGAAGCCGGTCGCCGAGCGCGAGCCAGCGCTGGTTGAAGTCGACCGCGTGAGCGTAGGCGAAGTCGGTGATCAGCTCCACTGCGCCCTTCTTGTCGCCGGCCTTGAGCATTTCCGCGGCCTTGTCCTGGATCATGGGCGTCTGGATATACAGCGGGATGAGTTTCGCGTCGCGCGCTTTGTGGATCTCGGTCCGCGCGTCCTGATAGCGCAATCCCGCCAGCTCCTGAACGCGCGTGTTGACCCACCAGCCGGACTTCGGATCGTAGTCGTGATAGCGGTCGCCGATGCCGTAGAGCGGAGGCAGCTTCGTCATGATCGGCCACAGCGGCGTGATATAGGTGGTATCGGCCGCGCCGTACCCGAACCAGCTGATGCCGCGAACTTCGGCCGGAAGATCGCCGCGGACCTGCGCGATGTGAACGTAGCAGGAACGCATCATGTTGACGGAACGCTCCCAGTCTGCGCCGGGAACCTTCTTGCTCGAGTTCGCGAAGCGGATGGGGTTCCCCCACGGTCCGGCCTGGATTCCCTTGCTCAGGTCGAACGGCGTCCCTTCGTACCAGTCTCCCTTGATGGCAAGAACGTCGTGAACGCTGAGTTTCTTGTCCGGCTTGATCGAAATGGGATAATTGAGTTCGTCCGGCCCAAGCTTGAAGGACTGCGGCGCAGCCAGGGAGAGGACTCTCCACTCGCGGCGGGTCGAATAGAGCTTCGTGTTCGGTGCGTAGACATCCGCGGGGCTGAAGTTCTTTTTGTCGACGTCCTTTTCGGCGATGAACCCGTTCTTCACGGCGTAGTCGACGATGTCGGGGCACGCCATCACGTTCTGCGCGTCGGTGAGGTCCAGGTTCCGCAGTCTCGCGCGGTTGGCGCCGACGAAGATGTGGTCGTCCGGCATGCGCCACGCGGCCCAGATCTTGTTGCCGTAGAACTCAATGATCCAGACTTCATTGCCGTCCGTCAGCGGCATGGTCTCGCCCGCGTCGAACCAGCCGTATTCCTCGACGAGTTTGCCCATGATCTGAACGGCCTCGCGCGCTGTGGATGCGCGCTCGAGCATGATATCCTGAATGATCCACGCGTCCATCATTCCGACCGCGTCTTTTCCCATGATCTGCTTGATGTTCTTCGAACGATCGTCCGTCACTTCGACGGAGTTGGTGGATTCGGCGATCGCCACGCCATTTTCGTTCATGAACGAATAGCGCGACGCGAAATACCGGAACGTGTGCGGAACCTGCGGGATCTGCCCGATCACCTGCGCGTCCCCGTCGTAGCCGTGCGCGTCCTTCACGACGTTCCGCTTCGCCCCTTCAGGCCAGTCGGCCTCCGGCACGATGTAGAGGCGCGAATTCGCCACCCGGGAATCGTCGTTATGGGTGATGATGGCGCTTCCGTCGACGGTCGCGTTCTTCCCGACGGCCACGACGGTGCAGGCAAGAGCGGACGACGACGTCAACGCGACGACCAGAGCGGCGAAAACAATCTTCCTCAACGATTTCAACATACATTCCCTCCTGTCTTCAGACACACGGTGAATCTCCAAAAGACACCCCAAGAGCGCGCGGTGCGCCGGACCGGCGTATCCGGCCCGGGAAAAAACCATGATGCGGATCAGTTCAGGAAGACCTTCGCTGGATCCGCTTTCGCCGGGTCATGAAGGAAGGAGCCCAGTCCGCGCTCCTTCAAGTCCGGATAGGCGGGAAACGCGACGCGAAGCTCCTTCGACGGATCCATCAGAAACTCGTTCATCTGACGGATCATCGCGAGCGTCCCGGAAAGATGCCGGCCGACGCGGTCCCACATCGGGCAGCCCGTTTCGATGGTGTAGTCGGTGAACAGCAGTCCGTGATCCGCGGCGGTCTGCAGAAACTCGTCCTTTCCGTCCATCATGAGTTTTTCCGTGATCTTCCCAGCCACCCGGTCGATGAAGGGCTCGGGCGTTTCCATCAGAATCACGAGCGAGTCGCAGAAATCGCCCGCGTCCCGGTGGCTCAGGCCGCGAAGCCCCTTCGGGGAGGCCTCGCACTTCATCGGAAACTCCGTCGCGGACAGCTCCATCGAGGCCATCATCGCCATATCGAGCGCACGGTCATGCGCCACGTAGGTCGCCACGACCGGGTACATCAGCGACGCCTCGTGGGAATCGACGAAGAGCGTGATCTTCTCCTTCCGGTTCAGCTCCATGATCGCGTAGGTCAGTTGCTCCGTGAGGCTCCCGTCCGGACGTCCGGGGTAGGTGCGGTTCAGGTTGCGCGCGTCCGTATAGTCGAGGTTCTGCCCCGACGGGTAGTGGACGTACGTGAAGGGATCGGGCCACTGGTCCAGCGGCGACGTGTTCCGGTCGCCGATCCGATAGGCCTTCGGCCCGAACGGCGTCTCGACGTGAAGGAACTTCGGATAGGCGTTCCCGAGCATTCCGACGGTCGCGGCGCTCCGGTTCGCGTGCGGACAAACGAAGACGCGCCCCTTCTCGACCTTGAGGTTTTCCATCATGACATACGCCGATAGGGTCGTCGCCGGCTCGTAGGGATGCGTACCCCCGAGGTAGAACATGGAGCCTCCGGGAACCCCCGAGTCGTAGATATACACCGGCGTATCGACGCCCGTCCCGCGGATCGGCGGGAAGTATTCACTGAGCATGACGACCTTCGTGAAGGCGGGCGATACGACGACCGTCTCCTTCATCGTCCGCAGCTCGACGAACTCCCTGCCGCCGAGCAGGGCGAACAGGAGCGCGAGCGCAAGCAGCAGGATCTTTCGAGGGATCGTGTAGTTTTCGTACGCGGACATGGCGCGCCCCCTACTTGATGTGCAACGCGCGCAGCAGGAACGGGATGATCGTGTAGGCGTACACGATGTCGTACACGATCGTCTTCCGGGTGTTGCGGAAGAAGAGCCCGCGCAGCAGCACGAGGCCGCAGAGACCGGCCAGCCCGAAATAGATCTGGTGGATCAGTTCGTTGGATACGCGAAGGAACTCGTCCATATCGTCTCACTCCTCACTCAGTACACGATGAGCCAACGAAAGTCGTTGGCGTACATGAGCATTCCGAGCGCCACGAGCCCCATGAAAAGCGCGGGGACGAAGATGGCCTTCAGGAACGACATGTACGTTCCCTCGTACCCGGAGACGTCGATCGCGACGCGCCCGGAGATCCGCGAAGGGGGCAGGCAGTCGCCCAGCGGAAAGATCAGGCTCAGCGCCGTCGCGACTATCGTGACGTTCACGCCGATGGAGTTGAACAGGAAGATGAGCGGCGTTCCGAGGATGATGCCGCTGCTGTAGCTCAGGGATCCCTGGGCCAGGGGCAGGACGACGAGCGCGAACGCGTAGATGAGGGACACCGGAAGCGTGACGAACGTGATCGCGATGAGGCCGCGGACGCCCGTAGCCGTCATGATGTTCACGAGGACGCCCACGCTGATGACGGTGGCGAGCAGCGGGAAGACCTGCTCGGAGGTGTTCGTGAGGACCTCGTACCAGCGTCGCAGCCCCTTTCGCTGCGGCGTCGCGCACATTGCCACGACCGT
>CALFXN010000036.1 GCA_937957815.1 uncultured Synergistales bacterium | reverse complement strand
GTGTCGCGAAGAACCCCGAGAATCTCGGCGCGGTGCGTGAGATCGAGAAAGGTGGTCGGCTCGTCGAGGAGCAGGATGTCGGTCCGCTGCGCGAGAGCCCGCGCGATCGCCGCGCGCTGGCGTTCTCCGTCGCTGAGTTCGGAGAGCCGTCGGTCCTCCCACCCCTCGAGGTCCATGATGGCAAGAGCCGCTGCGACAATCGCCGCGTCCTCCCCCGAAAAGCGCCCGGTCCAGTCGGTGAACGGGTGCCGTCCGAGACGGACGAGCTCGCCGACCGTCATTCCCGGAATCGCGAGGGAATCCGTCAATACCACCGCGACGCGGCGCGAGATCTCGGACCGTGAAAGCCGCCGTAGATTCCGCCCGTCGAGAAGAACATCGCCCGAAAGAAGCCGCGAAAGTCCCGCGAATACCCTGAGAAGGGTCGACTTCCCGGCGCCGTTCGGTCCGAGCAGACAGATGAATTCTCCGGGATGGACGCGAAGATCCAGACCGGCGACAAGGGGAACTGATCCGTATCCGATCGCGCCGCAGCGGATTTCGAGGAGGGGATTCACCGGCGTCCGCGCCTCCCTCCGGCGAGGATGAGCCAGATGACGAACGGCGCGCCGATAAGCGACGTCACGACGTTCAGCGGGATCACCGTAACGCCCCCGAGACGGGTGCCGAGATCCGCGAGAAGCGCGACGACGCCTCCTGCGACGATCCCGAGCGGGAGGATGGTCCTGTGATCGGTCGACGCGGCGATCATCCGGCACATGTGCGGCGCCGCGACGCCTATGAACGCCACGGGGCCGCTCAGCGCCGTGGTCAGTCCCGCAAGAACCGACGCCACGCAGATGACCGCAAACCGGACGAAACGGACATTCACCCCGAGACTCGCGGCATACGTCTCGCCGAGGAGGAACGCGTTGCACGGCTTCATCAGGAGGATCGACGCGGCCAGCGCGACGAGCATGACCGCTCCGAGCCACCGGACGCGTTCCCAGCCCGACGAGGCGAAACTGCCGAACCCCCATGCGACGTACCGCTGCACCTGGTCCGGGAGAGCCCAGTTCAGGAGAACGCTCACGAAGGCGCTGACGGCAAACCCGAACATGACTCCGAACACGAGAAGTCCCGTGCCGTCATCGACGTGCCGCGACGCCGCAAGAACGATTCCCGTCGATACGAGCGCACCGAGAACGGCCGCCCCGCCGAGCCCGAGATGTTGAAACGACGATATCCCGAATCCCGCAAACGTCTTCGCGCCGAGAATCCAGAGGGCGACTCCGAGGCTCGCGCCCGAAGTGACCCCGAGGACATCCGGTCCAGCAAGCGGATTCCGGAAGAGTGTCTGCATCAGGATGCCGCTTACCGAAAGCGCCGCGCCGCAGAGTAACGCGGACACCGCGCGGGGCAGGCGCACGTCGAGAACGATCCGGGCCGTCCCGGACTCTGACGGGATGCCCCCCGTCAGGGCGGCGACGACATCCCCGAACGGAATGACCGACGTTCCCCAAGCGAGTTCGAGAATGAACAGACCGACCGCCGCAACGAGGAAGAAGAACGAGGGATTGCTCCTTGCGCGCATCACCGCGCTCCTGACTTCCATTCGAGCTTCCTGTAGTAATACAGGCGGTGAGCGGGGAGAAGGTTCGGGTGGAGGATCGCGATCAGGTCCGCGAGAATCAGATCCGGGCGGAGCGCCCCGCTCTCGTGGAAATCCGATCCTCCCGCCGGAGTCGTCCGCGCGTTGTTGTTGTAGACGTTTCCTTCCCGAAATGGACGAAACGAGCGATACCTCGGATCCTGAAGGACTCCGTCATCGAGGGTTTTCCACACGCCGGGATTCAGCCAGAAATCCGCCTTCGCTGCGATCGCGGCGATCGTTTCGAAGTCGACCGGAGCGCTCCAGGTCCGGTCGGTCGTATCGAGAAGATAATCGCCGCCCGCATCCCGGATCAGAATGGCGGGCCAGCTCATCCCCCCCGGGACGTACCAGACACCGTTGAAGGAATCGTTCACGAGGACGCCCGGTCTCGCGGACAGCGCGGCCGCGCGGGAGGCAAGCGACTCGTACGAGGTTCTGATACTCCGGTAGAGTTCTTCGGCCTCCCCGGTCCTGCCGAACAGGAGGCCGAAGACGCGGATCCATTCGGCGCGCCCAAGCGGATGTTCCTCCGCAAATTCCGTAACCGACATGACCGAGAGGCCCAACGACTCGAGCCTGCGTATTGTTTCGAGTTCGTCGGGAGTGCTCGCGTACGCGAATACGATTTCCGGGGCCAGGGATAGGATCCGTTCCGGGTCGGGCGCGTTTCCGGGGCCGAGATCCGCGACGACTGCCGCGTCGAGGGCTTTCGTGAAAACGTACGCGCGTCCCCCCTGCCCGCGAAGTCCGCGAAGGCCGTCCATCGCCTCGAGGAACGGAATGAGTGTCGTGGACATGTTGCAGTACGTTCTCACGGGAACGCGAATCACGCGCCCGGACGGGATATCGGGAGGAAGCGGAACATCCCGCGAAACGAGGATATAGACGTTCTCCTCCGAAGCGCCAGGAATCGGGTTGCGGACCCGAAGCCGCGTCCACGAGCCGCCCTTTTCGATCCCGACGTTCCGGGCTTTCGCAAACGGTACGGCACGACATTCTGTACGTGCCGCCTCCGGAAGACAGACAGTGAGAGAGAATACACACGCCAGCAAGAAGATGATCCTTTTCCGGTTCATGCGGTCTCCTTCGGTATGCATCCGTCGGATTGACGGGGCGTCGGTAAAACGGATAGAATACGAAAAGAATATCATACGCGTGTCCGGTGCTCGGGAATCCAGTGAAACGCTGGAGCGGCCCCGCCACTGTATCCGGGACGAATCCGCATAACGTCACCGACTTCGGTCGGGAAGGCGCGGAGGAGGCGGAACGGAAGCCAGGAGACCGGCCGGACATGGGAGTCTGTACTGCGCGCGAGGGCGCGACGGCAGCGTGGAACCCGTTGTATATGGGATGTCCATATAGAGGGGGGGAGCCTGTTGCATGCAGGCTTCCCCCCTGTCATTTTCCAGGGAGGGAGTTTCGTATGAACCAGCGTCTGCCTTTTTTCACGTTCGCGGCGTTCCTGTCCGTATTCGCCGCATGTCCCGCACTTTCTGCGGCCCCGGGCGTCGTGTCGCTCCCCGAAGTCGTCGTCACGGGAAGCAGGATCGCGGGGTCGATCGACGAGATCGCGAGTCCGGTCTACGTCATCACGAGCGCCGATATCGCGGCTACGGGCGCGCGAACTGTCGCCGACATCCTCGTCTCGCGGGTTCCGGGAATCAACCAGTCGAACCGGATGGGGTGGGCGCAGGACGCAGAGGTGACGGTGCGGGGGCTCACGACCCAGATGCTCGTTCTCGTCGACGGTATTCCCTTCTACCGCTCTTCGCACATCGCGGGTGGAGCGGCGATCGACCTCCACTCAATATCCGCCGAAAGCGTCGAACGCATCGAAGTCGTCAAGGGGGCCTCCTCCGCGATGTACGGTTCCCTCGCGGCCGCAGGGGTCATCAACGTCATCACGCAAAAGGGAGACTCGCGCGGCGGCCGCGTCACCATCGAGGCGGGGCCCGACGGTCTCAGACGGTACGCGGCGACCGCCGCCGCATCGAACGACCTGTTCCGCCTCAACGCCTACGCGGAAAGGACCGAGGAGGGACGCCGCCGGATCTACAGGACAACCGACGAGGGCGGCAAACTCTACTATTCGGACAGTTACGAGGGCGACGCCGGCGGCATCACGATTTCGCGAGGAGCGTGGTCCTTCAGGGCCGAGGCCGGAAGCTACACGAACATCTTCGAGGACGCGTCTTCGCCGACCTACACCCCTCCCTACACCGCAGTCGTCAACAAAGAGGAAAAGACGTACTCGCGCTATGCCCTCTCCTACTCGGGCGAACGCATTCACGCGCTGCTCGGGTACGATACCCAGAAACGGGAATACCCTCATATCGCCGGATGCTCGTATGACGACCGGAGCCTGACGACCGACATCTACGCTCCGTTCATGATAGGCCGGGCCCGTGCCGTCGGAGGTCTTTTCTACAGAAAGGAGTGGACGACCTTCCGCGAAGAGCTCGCCGAGAACGAAAAGGACCATTCGCGCAGCAACGTCGCTCCCTACCTCGAGGTGTCGCTTCCCGCGGGGGACATCCTCGTCAACGCGGGAGTGCGATACGAATACTGGGATCAGGAGGATGCGGAAAACCACAGAGAGCTGATGCCGAAGCTCAGTGTCGAGTATCAGACACCTGGCGGACAGACGTGGTACCTGTCCGCGGGACGCTTCTTCGCGATGCCGAGCTTCTACGAGCTCTACACGACGAACACGATGTGGCTCGTGAAGGGCAACCCCAATCTGAAACCCGAAAAGGGCTGGAGTTACGACGCCGGCGTCCGGGGCAAGGACGGGCTCGGAAGCTGGCAGATCGGAGTCTTCGCGATGTTCATGGACGACAAGATCGTTTTCGTGTCGGACCCAGTGACATACGAAGGTACGTACGCCAACATCGCGGAATTCCGGTCCTTCGGAATCGAGACGGAACGTTCATGGACACTCGACGGCCCATTTTCGGCGCGCCTTTCCGGAACGTGGATGCGCGCCGAGGAACGGAGCAGTTCCGGCGCGGAGTGGCGTCGTTCGCTGCGTACGCCGGAGTGGACGATGCAGGGATCGCTGCGGTACGACCGGAATCCCTGGTCCGCGGAACTCGCCCTGCGCTACATCGACGACCGCCCGTACAGCACGACCGGCGACGATGGTTCATCCTTCCTCACCGATCTGTATGTCGAATGGACATCGCCGCGGAACAAAGCCGGAAACAACTACAGGGTCAGACTGTCATGTCTCAATCTTTTCGACGAACCGTACGAGTTCACTTCCCTCAACCGGGTCTATCTCTCCCCGGAGAGAAGCTTCGTCCTGTCGGTATCGATGGCGTTCTGAGGATCTCTAGAGGAGATTTTGAATCGTAAGGAGAGCGCGGAACTCCGGCGGAAAGGTCTTCTGAAGCAGCGCCTCCCAGTTCGAGACAACATGAAGCGGCGGAAGACTCCCGCCGCTTTCCCTTCTGATTGTATCCAGAAAGGCGCAGGGGGTCTTGTCGCGCAGGAGTTTTTCCATCCGCCCCCTGAGATTCGCGATCGACGTCACGCCGAAACAGATGACCTCCGGGGACTTCCTGAGATCGACGGCCCGACCGAGAAGTTCCTCCCCGCTTTCGACGAACGATGCCAGGATGAGGCAGACCGGCTTGTCTTTCATCGTACGGTCCTCCTCGATCACAGCGGCGAGAATCCCGCTCCCGAGGGCCAGAATGCTCCCCGACGGATAGGAGACGGCGACATCTCCCATCAGATTCGCAAGTCCGGGGTCGAACATGGTTCCGGCGCCATCCCTGACGATTCTCACCGCCTCCGCCGGGAGGTATGCTTCGCGGTACGGACGATTGCTCACCATTGCGTCGTAGCTGTCAGCGATCGACACGACCCTGACGAGTGCGGGGATGCGCTCCCCCATGATCCTCCTTCCCTCGTATCCGCCGTATCCTTTCCCGTCCCAGTGCTGATGGTGGTTCAGAACGATCGCCCGCGACATCGGACGGAACGTGTCGAACTGACGGACGATGCGGAGCCCTTCGAGAGGATGTCTGCGGATCAGTTCCCATTCCCTCGGGTCCAGCGGAGTTCGCTTGTTGAGGACTTCGAGCGAAAGCATCATCTTTCCGATGTCGTGAAAGAGTGCCCCAGCTCCGAGATTGCGGTAATCGATTTCGTCGAGAAGAAGAATCTCGCGTTCGACGGCGCGCTTCGCCAGCACGAGCGATGCCACCATGACGCCGACCGAATGCTCGAGCGTGTAGTGGTCGTGTTCCGCGATCGATCCGATACCACAGAGAACCGCGTTCGGATCGGAACAGACATCGTCGATGATTTCCTGGATCAATTCCTGAATCTCCTGGATCGCCGTTCTCCGGATCGCGCGATTCGAGGCGACGGCATCGAAGATGTTCCGCATCTTCTCCCGGATCTGTTCGAGGGATTCCGTAACGGGAAGAGAGACTTCCGGGAAAATCGGCTCTCCGTCGAGAGCGATGAAACAGGCTTCGATCCCCCTTCGGGCGAGCTTTCTGATCGTCTTGTCGTCGAGAACCGTTCCGGCGGAAAGCAATACCTGAACACCGCTCCCTATGAGAGGACGCGCAAGAACCATTCCGGGTTTGAGGTTATCGATAGTCACGATCATCGGCATTCGTCATCCATCTCCGGCACGATCTCTCCGTCGGTGTCGTATCGGATGCGTTTTGAAAGGTCCATGCACATTC
>CALFXN010000035.1 GCA_937957815.1 uncultured Synergistales bacterium | reverse complement strand
GCTCTTCGACCGCGTCACGAACGAGATTGTCCCCGACATGGCGATCCAGTTCATTCAGGGGACGAATGTCCTCGAAATCAGGAGCGACGCAAGGGGGATCTATTCCCTCGCGCTCGAACCGGGCGACTATACCGTCCGATGCGTCCAGGACGGCGCCGGGCTCGGCGACTTCCCGCTCCGGGTTCTCGAAGGCTGGAACCAGACGCTCGACCTGTACCCCGCCTGCGGCAAGACGCAAATACGGCTCATCGACCAAGTGACCGGAAAACCTCTTTCCGGCGCATCGGTCGCGTTCAGGCTGCGCACGAACGCGGAGGCGTGGACGGCCGACGCGACAACGCACGTCAACCGCGGGACGATCTTCAGAACCAGTCCGGGACGCCGCCAGATCCGAGTCCGGCTCGACGGATACCATCCGCTCGACACCGAGACGTGGGTCAGCGAACGCCCATCCGTCTGTACGCTCGCGCTCCGTCCCGTGAAAAGCGCGCTCGTCGTCCGCGTCTCCGACCTCGTCACAGGCGCGCCGATCGAGGGTGCGGACGTCGCGGCGATGCGTCCGGGGCAGCCTCCCCAAGCCGGAGGCGACGCCTCGGGACGGACGGGAAAGGACGGTTCGTGCACGGTGCGTCTCGAGGACGGACGGTGGGTCGTCGCCGCCGAAGCGAACGGGTATCAGAAGCTTTCGACAGAGACCGTGACGGCCGTCAACCTGCCGGCAGTCTCCGAACCACCGGTGCTCCAGCTCTATATGGCCGTCGATACGGCGAAGGCTCCGGGAACGTTGAAAGTCAGAATTCGCGACATCCTTACGGGAAATCCCGTCTCCGGAGTTTCGATCCAGTCGACGTCGACTTCCGGCGGGAACACTACCTCGGCGGAGACCGACGCGTCGGGAAACGCGACGCTCAGGGTCCCCGACGGAAGGACGGCGCTGCTTTTCAAAAAGGACCGCTACGAGGAGCTCGCCACGGAGATCGTGGCGAGCTATCGCTCGGGCGACGTCGAGGAATTCTACATGGTCCCCGTCCATACGATCTGGCCCGTCGTCGTCAGGGACCAGCGCACGGCGAAGGCGATCGGCGAGGTTCGCGTCTTCCGGATCGAGGGAGAGACGCGACGTGACATGGGACTTTCGGGCTCCGACGGGGTCATTCGTCTCAATGTCCCGAGAGGACGCCAGATCCTCGAGTTCGTAAAGGACGGCTACGCGGCCCTGCGTACGGAGTTCTTCTTCTCCGGAACGGGGCGCGAGGAGACGCTCACGGACGAGGTCTACCTGTCGCAGATCTCGCTTCCGTACTCGGGCGTCGTCCGCGACGCAACGGGACACCCCGTGTCGAACGTCACGGTCGCCGTCAGACAGGGAGAGTCGATGAAAACGATGACTACCGCGAGCGACGGGCGTTTCGCGACCGATCTCGCCGCGGGTGTCTTCGAGCTCTCGTTCTCCGCGGACGGCTATCCCGCGTTCACGACGCAGGGCTATCTCGGCGGAGCCTCCGATGCCGACGAGGAGTACGTCCTCACATCGGGCGACGTCTCCCAGGGAACGATTTCCTTCCGCGTCGTCGACGCGCTCACGGGAAAGCCGATTCCGAAGTTCTCCTGCTACCTGCTGGGCGCGGCGTGGCAGGATGGACGCGACGGCGCGATCAGCGCCACGGCTCCGGCCGGGAACCGGCAGACGATCATCCGCGCGGAAGGATATTACGAGACCGGATCCTTCTATCCGACGACGTTTCCGGGGAAAACCGTCGTCCGGACGATCCGGATGCGACCGGCGACGGGCGAGCTCTCGCTGAGGGTTCTCGACGCGCTCACGGGAAAAGCCATCCCGAAATTCACCTGCTTCCTGCTGAACACGGCATGGCGCGACTGCAACGACGGGACCGTCACGACGCGCGTCCCGGCGGGCAACCGACAGACGATCGTCCGCGCCCAAGGATACCACGAAACGGGATCCTTCTATCCGACGGCCTTTACGGGACGCTCCGTCACGCAGACGGTTTTTCTCTGGCCCGTCACCGGCGAAATGACGTTCCGCGTGCTCGACGCGATAACCGACGCGCCGCTGCCGGTCTTCTCGATCTACTTCATGAACTCGGGGTGGCGCGAGGGAAAAGACGGCGTCTGCGCCGGGACAGCGGAGCCGGGAAACCGGCAGACGATCATCCGCGCCCAAGGGTACCTCGAGACGGGATCTTTCTACCCGTCGACGCACCATGGA
The DNA here is from genome assembly GCA_937957815.1 of uncultured Synergistales bacterium. Taxonomy (GTDB): domain Bacteria; phylum Synergistota; class Synergistia; order Synergistales; family Aminobacteriaceae; genus CALFXN01. The sequence continues at coordinate 6,971 of CALFXN010000035.1, read as the reverse complement.
CGTTCCGTCACGCGGACGATCCGCCTCTGGCCCGAGTCCGGCGGCACGACCTTCCGCGTCAGGGACGCCCTGACCGGAGAGGCGATTTCGCGCTTCTCGGCCTATCTCATGAGCACGAACTGGCAGGAGGGACGCGACGGCGAAATCCGCGCCTCCGTTCCTCCCGGCAATCGTCAGACGATCGTCCGCGCGGAGGGATACTACGAAACCGGATCCTTCTACCCCACGACGTTCAGGGGACGAGACACCGGGCACACGATTTTCCTCTGGCCATCGACTGGAACGATGACGTTCCACGCACGCGACGCGCTCACGGGAGAACCGATCGCCGGACCGTTCTCGGCTTATATCCAGAACAACAACTGGCAGCGATCCGAACCGGCCGGTTCCGCCACGCCCGAGCGGACGCTCTCGGCCCGTGCGGAACCCGGGAACCGACAGTCGATCCTTCGCGCCGACGGCTACTTCGAAACCGGATCCTTCTACCCCACGGTGATCCAGGGACGCGACACGGAACTCGCGATGTACCTCCATCCCGAGGCGCCGCAGGGACTCCTTTCTCTCCGTGTCGAGGATATCGTCACGGGAATGCCAATCCGCAACGTCACGATCGTTCCCTCTGGAGAGCGGCCGATCTCAGCCCCTGACGGAACCGCGACGCACGCGGCGAAGACACATATCCGCCATCAATGGTTCCAGGCTTCCGCGCCCGGATACCGGACCGTGAGTCTGCCGGGCTATTTCGTCACCGGCCGGCAGGGGGTCTCCCTCGTACTCCCGATGGAAGAGGAACTCCCCGCAGGTGCAGGCAGCCTCCGGGTTTCCGTCACGGACACCTCCGGCGCGCCGCTCGTCGACGCCCGCGTGACGCTCGGCGGCGGCGGGAAGGAACGTGTCGCGTCCACCGACATCACGGGACGCGCATTCTTCGCCGATATCCGTTCGGGAATCTATACGCTCTCCGCACAGAAGAGCGGCCATCTCGGCGAAAGCGCCAAGTCCGCCGTTCCCGGGGGAACGGAATCGCTGCAGGCGCTCAGATTGTCTCCGCTCGGGCTGGTCGCCGCGCGAAGGCCCTATTCGCCGCGTATTCTCTCCGTTCCTGACGCTGCCGTCCTGCGCCCCGGCGAACGGCAGACACTTCAGGTCACGGTCGAAAACGAGGGAGACGCGGCGGGCCGTTCGGTCTGCGTCTTCGATATCCTCGGCCTTCTCCGGAACGAACAGGAGGTTTTTCTGGGCGCACGGGAACGCAAACAGATTTCCTTCGAAGCCGTGACTCCTGAAGATGCCGTTTCGTCGCTTCTCGCATGCTCGGTCACGCTCGAAAACCAGACCGCGACGGGGTCGCTCCGCATCGAGGCTCCGAGCTTCCGGTGCGTCGCGAGCACCGACAGGGAAGCCTACCGCGAAGGCGACACGCTTTCGCTCCGCGTCCACGTCTCGACGGACGCGAAGAGCGGTGTCTTCGATGACCTTCAGGTCCGGGCGACCTTCAACGAGACATCCCTCGTCCGGGATCTGAAGGTGGTCTCGGGCGAAGCCGTCGCGACCTTCCGCGACATCCCGGTCGCCTTCCGCGGCAACAAGCTCATGTTCGGCCTCTACCACAAAACCGGCCGTTCCGTTCTGATCGACGCGATCCCGGTTCCCGACGCGGGACGTGACGTTCTTCTCCTTCCGGACAAACCCCGATACAGCGCCGGGGAAACGATACGCCTCCGCGTCTCGGGGACGCCGAAAGGCGCCGTTTCGCTCGTGTCGGATCTTTTCCCGGGAAGCGACCGCGAGATCACTCTCGACGACTCCGGAAACGGCTCCGTCGCGATTCCGCTCCCCACGTCGATGCCGACCGGAACTCACACGATCCGTTGCGGGAACGCGACGGCAGACATCGACATACGCGGATACGAGACGAAGATCCTCGACCGCCGCATCGAACCCGACGCGGAAACCGGCTCGCTCCGCCTGCTCTGGACTGCGGCGACGCTCGGTCGGATTCCGTGCCGATGGTCCGTGACGGCGACATCCGAAGGCGGCACGGTCGAGGAAGAGGAAATAGCTTCCGGGACGCTCACGCTCGAAGGAGAGCGTGCCGACTATGACGTGACGACCGACCTCGAGGCCGGTGAATCCCGCGAGCTGACGCTCACGCTGCTGACCGAAGACGCCGGAGAAAACGGAGATCCGGTCGCCCTCATCCGATACGTGTGGAACGTACCCGTCGAAACCGAAGACGGAGACGCTCTTCCTGAAACCGGAGCCGCCGAAGCCACGGAACCTCCCGAATCCAAGAGAAAACCCGGAGAGATCGAGGCACCGGCAGTTTCGAAGGACACCGTTGCGACCCCGGACGCAGGAACGTCGGAGGATGTCCCGGCACGACGGACCATCGCTGCCGCCGCGCTTCAGAAGCACCTTGCCGCGCAACTCCGGAACGAGGGGGCCGAGCTCCAGCGCAGCGGACGATACAGCGACGCGCTCGCGCGATACAGAGAAAGCCTCACGGTTCTGCCTGACCGGGAACTCGAGGAATACGCCGTCAAGTTCGAGACGCTGCTCCGCAAGCGCGCAAAGCGCCTTGCGGACGAAGGAACGGCACTCCAGCGCCAGAAGAAGTACGCCGAGGCGATCGCGAAATTCCGACAAAGTCTGGAGTATTATCACACTCCGAAAGTGGAGGCGCATATACGGAAGCTGCGCGACTACATGGACGCGCTCGAACGGCGCGGGAAATAGCGAACGGAAGGGTGGGGCGGCCGCCCCACCCTTCTTCAGTCGAGAGTCCTGCGGAACTTGAGAAGGCTCACGGCCAAGAAGAGCAGGGTCAGCGCACAGAGTGCGACGATGGGGTGTACGAGCGCCTCCGCGCCGACCCCCTTCAGCAGAATTCCCCTCGTGATGAGCTGGAACCAGGTCAGCGGCAGCGCCATACTCAGGTACTGGAAAATCTTCGGCATCCCCATCCGGGGGAACATGAAGCCGGAAAGCAGAATACTCGGAAGGAAGCCGAATACGGAGAGGATCATCGCCTGCATCTGCGTCTTCGATACCGTCGAGATCAGGATCCCCCATACGAGCGTCGAGCAGATGAAAAGCAGCGTGAGAAGATACAGGAGTCCCAGACTCCCTCTGACGGGGATGTCGAAGACGACGCGACCGATCGCGAGACCGATCGTCAGTTGTGCGTACCCGACGCCGAGATACGGTACGACTTTCCCCACCATGAGCTCCCACGGGCGCATCGGCGTCACGAGGAGCTGTTCGAGCGTTCCCCGCTCTCGTTCGCGGACGATCGCCATCGATGTGATCATCAGCATCGTCATCGTCAGGATCACGCCGAGAATCCCGGGGACCATATAGTACGGCGTTTTGAAGTCGCGGTTGTACCACGGTCGCACCCGTATGTCCCAGATCTTGGACTCGCCCGTCCCCGCCATCCGCGACAGGACGAGCACCGACTTCCGGATTCCGGTCATCTCGGCGGCCGAGATCGCCGAGCTCGCGGACATCGGATCGGATGCGTCGACGATCACCTGAATCTCCGCCCCGTCGCGTCGCGCGAGCCGCTTCGCGAAATCGGGGCCGAACGCGATTCCGACCACGCACTCCCCCCGTTCGATCGCGCGTCGGATGTCGTCGAACGACGACGCGTACGACCGGATATCGAAATATTGCGTCGCGGCGAGCGACTGGACAAATTCCCGACTCTCCTGCCCCATCGAGCGATCGAACACGATCGTCGGCAGATGTTTGACATCCGTGTTGATCGCGAAACCGAAGAGGACAAGCTGGACGATCGGGATCAGCATCAGCATGGCGAGCGTGAGCGGGTCGCGCCGCATCTGGATGAACTCCTTCACGACGAGCGACTTCAGGCGCCGCATTTTCGGACCTCCTTCCCGGCCGAGGAACGGACATGGTGTACGAAAACGTCTTCGAGCGTCACCTCTCGCTCCTCCCAGTCCGCTTCTCCCGCGACATCCGCGGGAAGACTGTCTCCCCGCGCAAGGATCCGGATCGAGGAACCGAAAATGTACGCATCCAGGACGGAACCGGATCCGTCCAAGTGGATCCGGTCCAGAAAGCCGATGGAATCACGGACGCGTGCCTGCCACAACCTTCCCGTTTCCGCGACGAGCCTCCGTTTGAGCTCTTCCGGAGTGCCGCAGGCGAGCATCCTTCCGGAATACATGAGACCGAGTCCCGTGCAGTGTTCCGCCTCGTCCATGAAGTGCGTGCTTACCATGACGGTCGCGCCCTCCTCGGAAAGGTCCGCTATCGTTTCCCAGAAGCGCCTTCGTGCCGCCGGATCGACACCGCTCGTCGGTTCGTCGAGAAAGATCATCTCCGGTTCGTGGACGATCGCGCAGGCGAGCGCGAGGCGCTGCCGGACGCCGCAGGAGAGCGCCCCGGTAACGACGCGCTCGCGTCCCCGGAGATCCGCCAGACCGATCATCGCGTCCACCCGTTCGCGTCGCCTCGCGTTCCCGAGGCCGTACATCCCGGCATAGAACGTCAGATTCTCAGCGACGGTCAGATCGTCGTAGAGACTGAACTTCTGGGACATGTACCCGATACGCCGCCGTATGGCTTCTCCCTCGCGGGCGATATCGCACCCGACGACCCGTCCGTCCCCCGACGACGGACGCAGAAGTCCGCAGAGCATCCTGATCGTCGTCGTCTTTCCCGAACCGTTCGGCCCGAGGAACCCGAAGATCGCGCCGCGCGGAATCGCGAGCGTCACGTGATCGACCGCTCTGAAGGCTCCGAAGTCCCGTGTGAGTCCGTCGGTCTCCACGGCCATCTTTCCGCCGTTCACGAATGATGCGCCCCGTTTCCGGCCAGAAGAACGAAGACATCCTCGAGCGTCGGGGGAATCGCGTCGACCGTGGCGTCGAAAATTCCGGCGCGTTCGAGATGCTCCCTGAGTCGCCGATCTCCATCGTCTCCGTCGACGACGACGTGAACCGAGTGGCCGAAGCTCGATGTCCCGGGACAGGGAAAGTCGACGAGAGATTTCCTGACTCCCGGGGTTTCCGAACGGGCCCGAAGGATCCGGTACGGGAAACGCCCGCAGATCTCGTCCGGCGTTCCCGACTCCAACACTCGTCCCTCGTGGAGGAAGATGAGTCTCATACAGAGTTCGGCCTCGTCCATGTATGACGTCGAGACGACGATCGTCACTCCCTTCCGGTTCAGGCGATAGAGAACGCCCCAGATGTCCCGTCGCGAAACCGGATCGACTCCGGTCCCCGGTTCGTCGAGGACGATGAGTTCCGGTTCGTGGAGGACCGCGGCCGCGATCGCGAGTTTTTGCCTCATGCCGCCCGAAAGCCTTCCCGCGAGCCGGTCGCCGAACGGCGACAGTCCGGTGAGGTCCAGAAGTTCGTCCGCCCGCGCCTTCGCGCGATTTTCGGACATCCCGTAGAGCCTGGAAAATAGCGAGAGATTCTCGAGAATCGACAGATCCTCGTAGAGACTGAATTTCCCCGCGACGTACCCCATCCGCCGCCGCGCCTCGCCGTCTCCTCCGTCAAACGCCACCCGAACGGTCCCCGACGACGGCGAGAGCACGCCGACAATCATCCGGAGCAGCGTCGTCTTTCCGGCTCCGTCCGGACCGACGATGCCGAACACCGTCCCTCGTTCCGCATCGAACGAAACTCCGCGGATCGCGTGGACATCACCGTAGAACTTCTGCACGTCACGCGCGGCGATCATCGGAAGGTTACGTCCGCAGGCATTCCGGGGCGCAGAAATCCTCCGGCGTTGTCGACGCGCACCTTCACTCGGAAGACGAGATTCGCCCGCTCCTCTGGCGTCAGGCTTTCGCGCGGCGTGAATTCCGCCTTCTCCGCGATCTCCCCGACGCACGCGGGGAAGACGCGCCCCGGAAACGAATCCACGCGGACTTCGGCCTCTCCGCCCCGACGGATTTTCCCGAGCATGGTCGAGGGCAGATAGACGCGGACCCAACAGTCGGATTCGTCTCCCAAAACGACCAGCGCCGATCCCGGATTCGCAAGCTCCCCCGGCTCCATCGCACGCACGAGAACCACCGCGCCGAGAGGCGAGCGGATCACGCGATCCTCCCGGCGGATCATCGAGGCCAGGAGCATCGCATCGAGCCGCTCGACCTCGCGCCGCTGGGCATCGATCTGATCCTCGCGGCTTCCCGCCTCGAGAAGGCTCCGGTTTTCCCGCGACGCGACGTACGCGTTCCGTGCGACATCCAGTGCGAGCGCGACGTCGTCCATCTGCTTGCGGGACACGGCGTTCTCCTCGTAGAGCCGGCGGTACCGACCATAGTCCCGCTCCGCCTGCCGCAGCCGCGAAACCGCTGACGCGACGGACGCCGACGCCTCCCGGATCCGCTGCGAACGCTCCCCCCTCGCGAGGTCCGCGAGCAACGCGCGTCCGCGATCGAGCGCGGCACGGTCGCGCGAGACATCCGCATCGAGATCCTCCCGAAGCAGCGTCGCGACGATATCTCCTGCCCGGACCACGTCTCCTTCCCGGAAACGCATTTCGGCGACGTATCCGCCGATCTTCGGGGCGAGCGTCACTTCCTGGATCTCGATTGTCCCCGTGGCGCGCAGAAGGGACTCCTCCGCACCCCCGAGCGCGAACGGGAGAGGGATTCTTCCGGTCCAGAGAAGAATCCCCGCGACGAACGCGATCCCCGAGACTGCAAGCGCGATGCGCCTCATCTGGTTTTCATTCCTTCGAGCAAAAGCGTCAGCAGCGGATCGACGTTCTTCCCTTTTTCCGCGAGGTCCGGGAGAACGAGTTCGACGACGGCCCTGAGGATGTGCCTGTAGTTCACGACTGACGCGACGACGTACGACATGAGCGCCGGATCGGCGTCCTTCCGGAAGACGCCTTCCCGCTGCCCCTCGGCGAACGAATCCTCGAGGAAGCTCACGATCCCCGAGATCGTCGCCGAAAACTTCTCGCGGAACGCCGGA
>CALFXN010000034.1 GCA_937957815.1 uncultured Synergistales bacterium | reverse complement strand
GAGATAAGGCCACGTGACTGGAGTTCAGACGTGTGCTCTTCCGATCTCCGACATCGTACGTCGTTGGTTCCGTCAATCCGTACACTATAGCGATCACCCCCTATGCGGACGCCGCACAGATTTCCTCGACGCGGCAGGTTCAGATCGTTCCCTTCCGGCAGCAGACGATTCAGGCGCAGGCGGTGCCGTGCGCACCCGTTGCCGCGCAGCCCGTTGCGTTGTCGCCGACCTATGTTCCCGACTGGGTCATGAACTCGAACTTCACGATGGTCTCCTCATGGAAAAGCTTCGTCGATCGCGTCGGCATTCTCGAGAACCCCCGGACGCCGATCGCATGGAAGGGCGACAGACCGAAGGTTCTCTTCGTATGGACCGGGAGAAGCTGGTACGAGATCAAGGCACGTACGCCGGACAATCCCGAAAACCCGGCGGAAACGATAAAGGAACATCTCTACTCCATCACGCGCATGGTCAAGAACAACAACCTCAGATGGAACGATGTCGACACGCCGATCCTTGCGAACCAGGCGACCGTGTGGGGCTTCCTCTGGATGGGACGGCTCGTTCCAGCCAACTGAAAGGAGCCGGAATGGTCCGACACGAAGGAAAAGGCTTTATGAAAACTCGCCGGACGACACGCAGAGCACATAAGGAGGAGTCCTTCATGCGTCTTCGGTTCACACTCGCGGCAGTTCCATTTCTGTTCTTCCTCGCCTTCGGAATCCCTCACGATGCCGACGCGGCGGTATATGTCGCAGCTCCGCCCGTCATTGTGGCACCGGATTATATCGACAGCTACTGCATGCCGAATCCCTCAAGCCTCCCGGCGCAGCCGTTCGTCTCGCGCGACGGATATCCGTTCGTCCTCGATGCCGCGGGAAGGCATATCTACTGCGTTCCGGCATCTTATGCCGTCGTTTCGCCTCTCGCCGTGGCACCGACAGGGTTCATCGCCGTTCCGTATACCGCCGCGGCCGTCCTCGTCACACCGCCCCCGATAGCGGCCGTCGCTCCATCGACGACATACTATATTCCTGTTCCGTAGAAACAGAATGCGTTCCGACGCCGGAACGGGTGTCATATCACGAAGCATTTTCTCGGTCTGTCATATTTGTACCGGAGTGGGGCCGGAAGCGTTGAAGCTTCCCGGCCTTGTTTTCGTCCGGAATTCCTAAAGGAGGCATCCTGATGGATAACCTTGACCGCGTTCTCCTTGAAACGCTTTCCCTCGACGGCCGCACAAGCTACGCGGAACTCGGCCGCAAGATCGGTCTCACGCGCGCAAGCGTCAAGGAACGCGTCGAGAAACTGAAAGACGAAGGGATCATCGAGTCCTTCACGATCACCATCAATCCGGAGAGGATGGGAAAACTCGTTTCCGCGTTTTTCGAGATCGACGTCGAACCGTGGTGTCTCGACGAAGTTGCGCGAACACTCGGGGAAGAGGAATTCGTCGAAAACATGTACCTGATGACGGGTTCGAGCACCCTGCACATGCATGCGCTTCTCGAAGACATGGACGCGCTCGAGCACTTTGTACTCGAACGGATCTACTCTCTCAAGGGAATCACGAGAGTTCAGACGCACCTTATCCTGAAACGCTACAAAAGCCGGAAGGGTGGACTGCGGCTCTAGGGCGCCAGTACGAAGATACCCGGAACACTACTGGGTCCGTTTTCCGGCGCGCGTTTCTCTCCCGGAGATCGGGTCCTTTATGTATGGAAGCTGGATGGGAGCGACATATTGTTTGCGG
>CALFXN010000033.1 GCA_937957815.1 uncultured Synergistales bacterium | reverse complement strand
AATGCATATTTCGCTGAAGGAGACCGGATGCTGGAACGAATCGGGGCGTCCGGACCGGCGTCGGTTCCGGTTCCTTCTTTTTGCTATATGTCTCCATGTTGTTGTTTTATTTTCGGCGATGTCCGTGAGAGCCGACGGATTCCCTGAACAGGGAACCGAAGTCACTCTCGACGCGGAGAAAGTTACGTTCGACGAGGCGGGAGGGACCGCGAGCGCCGAAGGAGGAGTTCTCCTCCGGTACGGCGCCATACGCATCAACGCCGAGCATGTCGATGTCGATGCGACGACGAACGTCGTCACCGCGAAGTCGCTCCCAGGGAAAAGGTCATCATCGTCTCGCAGGGGCGGACGCTCGAGGGTGACCAGCTTCGCTACAACCTCCGGACGCGAGAGGTGGTTCTCACGAACGCGACGGCGTATTCTCCCGCCGGAGAGGGTGCGGTGTTCATCCGCGGCGAGAATGTCGAGGTGGCTCCGCCCGAAATAGCCATCCAGAAGGGGTGGGTTTCGAGAGAGGCGGCCGCATCGGCGATCAAGGACGGTCAGCCCGTCGGGAAATGGGAAAGGGCTTCGTTTTCGACGTGTCCTCTGGACCATCCGCACTACAGGCTCGTCACGCGCAGGGTCACCATAGTTCCGGGAAAGAAGGTCATCGCGAAGAATCCGCGGATCTACATCGGGGATCTCCTTCTTTTTTCGTACCCGTTCGACTATATCGTCCGCCTCGACCGGAGGGAACGGGCGCTCGAAACGACATTCATGCCGCTCGTCGAACGAACGTCAGACAAGGGGCTCGGTCTCGGCATCTCGGGGCCGATCGCCTGGGATACGGGCAAGGTGACGATCGACGCCGTGTATTGGGAGAAGATCGACGCGGAATGGAAGGTCGCCCTCGAACAGAATGTCGGCGATACGCTGACGTTGTTCGCGTCGACCTCCTACACCTGGGAGGAGACGACGGGGGAGAAGACGTACCGTCCGACGTGGGGGATCTATACGCGTTCCGGAGAATGGACGGCGAAGCTCATGTGGTCGCAGCGGGAGGCCGTCGAGGTCGAAAAGGGTGTCGGCATCACGTACAAGAGCGTTCTCTGGAGGGATCCCGAATTTTCGGTGACGGGACCATGGTGGCGGGATTCGGCGCTCGATTATTCGTGGTGGCGCCTTCGGGCTACTGCCGGCCGCTACGAGGAGATTTCGGGCGGAACGACCGTCCGCGCCGACAGGAAGGGTGCCGGAGTGGAGCTGTACGGGGAGTCCGAGGGAGCCGTTCGCGCCTTCTGGAGCGGATCCTACTGGTATTACCGGTACGACGATCCGGATTCGACGCAGAAGATCGGCGAGGCGACGCTTGGGGTCCGCTATGGGCGCGGATCGGTGAAGTTCGGAACGGCCTATGTCCGCAGATGGGTGAGCGGAGAGTCTCCGATGAACTGGGATTCGTACGAAGAGCGCGAAGAAATCCACCAGCTTGTCGGGGTGTCGATTTCTCCCGCGTGGTCTTTTTCGGTTCGCGGCGGGTATGACCTCGAGAATTCAACTATGGGGGAACTGGTGTACCGTCTGACCTATAACAACGACTGTTGCATGCAGTGGGAGTTCGTCTATCGCGACGACCGGAAGGGCGACGACGACTGGATGGGGCTCAAGCTCACGGTGCTCGCGTTTCCGGAAAAACCGGTCTCGTTCGGGAGCAAGAATCTGAACGACCCGTTCGACCCGCCGAAGGACGCGCCCAAAAGAGACGACGAATAAAGGCGCGTCCCTCCGACAGATCGGAAAAACAGCCGAAGCAACCGGCTACATGACGGTGATGTCGCGAACCCGGAGGTACCGGACGCCGCGGGGGACTTTCACCTGGACTTCATCCCCGACAGTCCTGTTGATGAGCGCCTGACCGACGGGGCTCTGGACGGAAATCTTCTTGTTCCTCGGGTCGGCTTCCTCGGATCCGACAAGCGTGTAGACAAAGATCTCCCTGTTCGTGGCGTCTTCGATCGTGACGGTTGTTCCGACGGTTACCCTGCTCGCGTCGATGTTCGTCGTATCGAGGATCTTCGCTTTGCTGAGCTGT
>CALFXN010000032.1 GCA_937957815.1 uncultured Synergistales bacterium | reverse complement strand
CGTGGGCGACGGCGGTTCAGGCCGGGCGATTATCCATCTCGGAACCATCGGAAAAATCATGCCTCTGTTCTACTGCGTCGGTCGTGAAACGCATGTCGGCGACTATTTCGAGGGATGCAACGCCGCGCTCGTCGCAGCGCACCTCGAGACGCTCTGCGAGGCCGACCCGTCGACGTCGGAAACCGTCGACGGACGGCGCCTTCCGCCGCAATCCTGCCTTCGGATGCGCGACCTGAGACCACACTACGCCGTAACCCTTCCCGACCGGGCCGTCGTTTTCTGCAACCGGCTCATCGTGAACGAAACCCCGGCGTCGGTTCTCGCCGGTATGCGGGCCGTCGCTGCGGAAGCCCTGAGACGCACGGATGAGCAGCTGCGCTCGGCGGCCTGCGCTCTCGGGAAACAGTACGGCCCGGGAACGGCGGCCCCGGCGGTGTACACCGTGGATGAGCTGATTCGGAACGGGACGGGGAGCGAATCAGATCCCACGGACCTTCCCGGAGATGTTCGCGACCATGCGATCGCGGAACTCGGGAGGGTCGTTCGCGAATCGGGAATAACGGGACCGGCTGTCGTCCTCGGATTCCTGCCGCCGTTCTATCCACCCCGGCGGAACCGTCGGACGTGCAGAGGCGAAATCGCGTGCGCGAGAGCGGCGGAGATTGCCGTGAAAACCGCCGCCGCACGCGGACACGACATCGACGTGCGGGAGATTTTCGAGGGGATCATGGACCTGAGCTACCTCGGTTTCCAGGGGGCGAGGGAAGAACTCGACCCGCTGAGTGCGAACATGCCGTTTTGGGGAACGGAGTACGGCATACCGCTCGACGATCTGTGCCGGCTGGATATCCCCGGGATCAACATCGGCCCGATCGGAAAGGACGCGCACAAGGACACGGAACGGCTCAATCTTCCCTATTCGTTCGGCGTGCTGCCTCCGGTGCTCGCGTCGGCGCTCGAGACGCTCGCCCGTTCCTGAGGGTGCCGCCTGCCGGACCTCGTGAAGGCGAGGCCTGACTGGATCCCCGCCGCGCTGCGGTCAATCGCCGCAAGCTGTTCGAACACCCTGGAGCGCGTCCGATAGGCGCGTTCCAGGGTGTTCGCGTCTCCGCCCCTGGCGTGCTGGATCGCCTCGTCGAGAAGCGAAAGGGCGTAGCGGATCCGGGTTTCGCTCCCGAGCGGAGTCGAGAGTGTCGAGAGGATCTCGTCCGCCCGATCGAGAAGTGTTTCAATCGACGTCTGCTCCGACGCGAGGGATTCCTTCATCCTCGCGATCTCCTGCAGTCGCTCCGAGGGACGCGGCGTCGCCACCGGAGGATCGAACGCGTCGTACGGCAGAAGCTCGGAAATCGCGGCCGCCGCGCGGTCGAGATATCGGACGCGCATTTCCCCCGACGCCGACGATTCCATGGCCTTCAGATTCGCGACGCACAACCGGACCCGTTCCTCCGAAAGCGCCTCGATCTCTTTCCGGCACGAGGAACAGAGATTCCATTTCGAGATACGGACGAACAATCCCTGTTTTCCGCAACGTTCACAGACTGACATCGGCGTCGCCCCCTCCGCTCCTGCGGATATGCGTCGCATATCAATTGTATCAAAGGAGAGACTCTTCCCAAAAATAAATTTTAGTTTATCTATTGACATATAAAAAACTATGGTTTATCCTTCCCCCTACATTCTTGTTTCTAGGGAGGCGTATGTGATGGCAGCTCAGGTTTCGTGCGTCGTGTGCGAGGGGAAGGTTGTGGTCCCGGACAGTGTCCTTGTCGGTGAGATCCTGACGTGTCCCGACTGCGGTTCCGATCTCGAGGTAACGTCGCTCGACCCGCTGAAAGTCGAAGAGGCTCCCGAAATCCAGGAAGACTGGGGCGAATAGAAGGGAATGGCACAGCTCCGGATCGCCTACACCCGGCTTCGGGTAGAGGAAAAGTTGCTCTTCGAGGCGGCGCAGCGCCTCGGGATTCCTGTCGTCGCTGACGATGTAACCGACAGGATATGGCCCGGGATCGAAGCGGACCCCGGTGACGTGGTGCTCTGCCGATGCATCGGCCAGACGCATAACATCGCTTTGGCGCAACTTCTCGAATCCCGGGAGATCCGGACGATCAACCACTCGTCGGTTATCTCGCTGTGCGGCGACAAGGTGACGACCGCTGCTGTCCTGACGCGCACCGGAGTCCCGCAGCCGCTTTATTCGGTCGCGTTCTCTCCGGAAGGCGCCGTCGAGGCC
>CALFXN010000031.1 GCA_937957815.1 uncultured Synergistales bacterium | reverse complement strand
AGGTGATGCGATGAGTTTTTCTCGATGCGGATTGCAGAGGTGAAGGATGGTGCGGGACGCGGGAGTGCCTTTCGGTGTGTCAGAGATCGTAGCGTCGGAAAGGAGCGTGCGATTGTGTCGGAAATGGGTCTTCACGACGGGACGAGGAACCGTATCCGGGTCTGTCGGAAATTCGGCGATGTACACGTCGGGGATGCGTGAGCATGGCGAATCCCGTCTATCGATACGTCACCGAGCGAATTCTGTCGGAGTTGTCCAAGGGGTTCGTTCCGTGGAAGCGAAGCTGGGGTGGTCTCGGTTTTCCGGTGAACCGCACGAGCGGCAAACCGTACAGGGGGGTCAATTCGCTCCTCCTGCCTCCGGGAGAGTATCTCACGTCCAAACAGGCGAGAGGTCTGGGCGGTTCCGTGAAGAATGGGGAAACGCCCTTCATGGTCGTCTTCTACCGGATGATCGATCTGCCGCAAGAAGCGTCTGAAAACAGGACCGGTAATTCCGAAGACGCGATCAAACGGATTCCGCTGCTTCGCTACTACCGTGTCTACGAGATCGGCCAGTGCGACGGGATCGACCGGAGATATTCGGCCCTCCGGCGAACCGAAGCGGAACGGATCGAAGCCGCTGAGGCAATCCGGCGACGGTATTCGGATCCTCCGGCAGTCGTCGAGAAGGGGATGCGCGCCTGCTACTCCCCCATCCTCGATCTCGTGATGACGCCGCCGATCGAAAACTTCCATTCCGACGAGGAGTATTACTCGACGCTCTTTCACGAGCTGGTTCACAGCACCGGTCATCCGAAGCGATTGAACCGGAAGTTCGGCGCGTTCTGCAACGATGCGTATTCGTTCGAGGAACTCGTGGCTGAGATCGGTGGGGCGATGCTCTGCGAAATGTCGGGAATCGTCGAAAGCACGATCCAAAACTCCGCTGCGTATATCCGATGCTGGTCCGAAAGACTGAGACAGGACGATACGCTCATCGTCAGGGCTGCATCCGCCGCACAGAAGGCCGCGGATCTGGTTTCCGGAAACACACATGAGGGAAAGGAGGAATTCGCCGCATGAAGAAGATCTGGTTCGATTATCTATTCGATGCGGACTGGTGCGCGCTCGAACGCTCCCGCGGACGATCGCCACGCAAAGGGTGGACCGTAGAAACGCTCGGGAGATTTCACAGGATCTATTCGGGAAAGGAGATTCCCGTGATTCGCGCTGTTCCGATTCGCGACATCCGTCAGGAGAAAGAGATCCGCCAAAAGGAGGAATCCGTGAATGTATGACTGGTCCGAGGTTCAGCCCCTCGCCGGGGAAATCTCCCGCGTCATCCGGTACGACTGTGAAAAGGGGAAACATTATTTCGACAGGGGGACGTGTCCCTACTGGATCGCCAAGACGTTCGGATGGATCGGGGAAGGTGATGAAACGCTCCGATGGCTCAGGACCTTCGCCGATGCGATTCAATCGGCCGAGTGCGAAGAGGACGCCTTCAAGGATGTCACGCGTCCGGACGCAACCTTCCATGAACTGACGCGCTGGATCGACGAATCCCCGTATTCGAACGGCTATTGGGCCGACAAGGCGATCGAAGGAGGGGCCGAAGGATTCCGGCAGATTCTCTCCGACGGACAGCGACTCTTCCGCGAATCGATCTGGAAACAGCTCATGCGGTTCATCGGCTCGGAAATCGCGTACAGGAAGCAGGATGCGGCATGAACGAACGGGATTTCGTCGAGGATATCGCCGCTCTTGCCGATGTTCTCGGGATCGAGGGATTCCGGGCGTCGATCGACAGGAAGTTCGGGACCGTCGAAGCCCGACGCGTCGATTCTTCAGGGAACGAGGAAGATCTCTATTTCGCCCAGGGAGAGGACGCCTTCACGCTGATCGAAGAGGTTGACGCTTTTTTCGCATCCCTCACGGGAGACTACGACATCACGGAGGAGGACTACCTCCTCTGGCATCTGGACGGAGCGGGTGCGTTCGACCGGGTGTCGCGGAGGGTCTCAGCCCTGCGACGGTGATCCGTTCCGATACGCCTTTCGTACGGTTTCGTTTGGAGTTCCGGAAGAAAACATACGTGTTTGCACTGCTTCGACCGGCATTCCGATCCTGTCGCGCGAAGCGACGGATCGGGGCAACGAATCGAGGCAACGAACGATCGCGGGGACAGCGACCGATTTTCCGAAGACGAAAGGAGGCGAAAGAACCGAAACGATGACGTCTATCTGTGCGTTCGTAGCGGAAAGCCCCTTCATCCGTTGGAATCACTGAAGAATCCTTCCGCAACCTGCTATGTCCGCAATGTTCGCTATGT
>CALFXN010000030.1 GCA_937957815.1 uncultured Synergistales bacterium | reverse complement strand
CTGCCCCACGAAGCAGATCTCCATACTATCCGAGGCTGTCGCCACCGGGAGCCTCGCCTCCGCGGCGATCGTCCTCGCTTCGTTCTTGCGGCGATCCCAGAGCGGGAAAAGAATGCGTCCGAGCCGGTCGCCGGAGATACCCGCGAGGAAGTAGCTCTGATCCCTGGCGCGATCCGCCGCGCGCAAAAGGGCGAATCCGCCCCGCGCGTCCGTCCTGATCCGGGCGTAATGTCCGGACGCGACGAACGATGCGCCGAGCTCCCGCTCGGCAAAGTCCATGAGGACCCCGAACTTCACGCGGGCGTTGCAGTCCGAGCAGGGATTCGGCGTCCGTCCCGACGCGTAGGACACCCTGAAGGGATCCGTCACGAACGCGCGGAACTCGTCATCGACATCGACGGAGACATGCGGAATGCCGAGCAGACGGGAAAGCTCGCGGACGCCTTCGAGCGTCCGCTCCGGATCCGGACCGGATGCCCCGCCGCCCGGAACGCACCGGGGAATCCGCATCGTCACGCCGACGACATCGTAACCTTCGCGGAGCAGAAGCGCCGCAGCCGCGGCGCTGTCGACACCGCCGCTCACGAGAACCGCGACGCGGGTGCCCGGGGCGCCCCTCCCCCATCCTCCGACACGTTCGATGATCCGCACACGTACATCTCCCTCCGTCCCGCGTTTCGGGCGTACAATCAAGCGTAAAGTTGAGGATTCAAGTATATCGCAGCTCGCGTGTCCTGCGCCGGATTCCCGTCGCAGGACACGCAGCGACCGGACGACGGGCCGGGATACGCGTGCGAAGCCATACGGGCAGAGAAGGGAGAACGACAATAATGAGACAGGAAATCCGGGACGCCGCTGAACGCCTGACGGCGTCCATCCGGCCGTTCGGAAAAGTGATCGTCGCCTATTCGGGCGGCGTCGACAGCGCGCTCGTCGCATCCGCAGCCCGGAGGGCGCTCGGAGACGGGGCCATCGCGGTCACCGTACTCTCCCCGACGCTTCCTTCGTGGGAGGTCCGGGACGCCGGGAAGATCGCGGAAACGCTCGACGTCCTCCACGAGTACGTTCGCCTCGACGAACTCGACGACCCCGATTTCCGCTCGAATACGCCGGACCGGTGCTACCACTGCAAGAAACGACGCATCCAACTGCTCGAACCGCTCGCGCGCGAACGCGGCGCCACGCGAATACTCGACGGATCGAACCTCGACGATCTCGGCGACGACCGGCCGGGATACCGCGCGGTCCTCGAATCCCCGATGACGATGTGCCCGCTGATCGAGGCGCGGATGACCAAGGCTATGGTCCGGGAACTCTCCCGCGAGTGGGGGATACCCGGAGCGACACGTCCGGCCGCGGCATGCCTCGCGTCCAGAATCCCGCACGGCACCCCATTGACCGGGGAGCTCCTTTGCCGCGTCGAACGCGCGGAGGGCATTCTTCGTGACGCGCTTCCGCCGGAAAGCAGGGTCCGCGTGAGGACGACCGGAGATGACGCCCGCGTCGAAATCGATCCGGCCGACTTCCCGTCCCTTCTCGACGAAACGACCCGTCTGACGGTTCTCTCGGGACTCAAAGAGGCGGGGTTTTCGAGAATTCTCCTCGACCTCGCGGGGTATGTGCGTGGCGGGGCGAACGAACTACCGGGCCGACAGACCTGGAAACACCCGGATTACCATTGACAGAAAATAATTCATCTCTATACTTTATTGAAACATCTACTTTCATACAATTTAGAGAAGGTGATTAATATCAACAAGAACAAAATACCCCTCAAATTACTGTTTCTGGGGGTCACCGGAATCGTCATCGTCATCGTCACCCTCGCCGCCGTCGGAATCTCGGTCACGCTCTTTTCCGGGTACGTCGACAAGGCGTCCGTCAGGAACGCGGGAATCGGCGTCGAAGGTCTTCGGTCGTCGGTCGAAACGATGCGAGACGTCGCGCTCCGGTATGCCTACCTCATGGCCGAACACCCGGCGCTCGCCGACGCGGTGGCGTCGAAGGATCGCGCCGCCGTTCTCGCGGCCGCGACGCCGCTCGCGAAGGCAGCCGGCGTCGACTTCGTGACCGTGACCGACGAAACCGGAAAAGTCATCGCCCGGACGCACGCGCCCGATAAATTCGGCGACAGCGTCCTCAACCAGGAAAACGTCGTGTCCGCACTCAGGGGGACACCCCTCGCGGCTCTCGAACCGGGAACCGTCGTCCGTCTTTCGGCGCGCGCGGGCGTTCCGGTCAGGGGACGCGACGGGCGCGTCGCGGGCGCCGTGACGACCGGATACTCCGTGACAACCGACGCCGTGGTCGACGCGATCAAGGCGCGGTATCACACCGACGCCACGATCTTCCAGGGAGACGAACGGGCGGCCTCGACGATCGAAAAAGACGGAAAACGCGCCGTCGGGACGAAGGCGAGCCCGGAAGTCGTCGAGAAGGTCCTCGTCAGGGGACAGGATTACCAGGGACAGATCGACATCTTCGGGGTTCCGTACTTCGTCACCTATAAACCAATTCCCGGCCCGTCGGGCAAACCGGTCGGAATGTACTTCTCCGGCGAAAAACTCGACAGGGCCCACGCCGCGCGCAACATGATCATCCTGTACACCGTCGCCGCCTCCATCCTCGTGCTGCTCCTCGGCATGGCGATTCTCCTGGTCATGACGAAGCGCGTCGTCGCGCCGATCGACAGGGTCATCGAGATCCTCTCGCGCGTCCACGACGGCGACCTGACCGCGACACGTGAGGATCTCGGCATCGCCGCGATCAGAGAGATCGCGGCGATGGAGGACGCGATTTCGGGACTCATCGACGGTCAAAGGAATATTCTGCAATCCTTCGGCGACGAATCCGAGGAATCCCTGCGCCGGGCGCACGCGCTTTCATCCGACGCGAAGGAGATGTCCTCCGCGATGCACGACGTCGACGCCATGATGAATCGCGTATCGGAGCTCTCGGAAGAAAACCGGCGCGCGCTCGAAAGCGCGAGCATGGGTATCGGGGAAATCTCCGCGGGTGCCGCGAGCGCCGCGTCGTCGGCCGCGGCGGGCGCGGAGGCGACATCGCGAACGACCGATGGAAGCCGCCTCGCCGTCGAACGGATGGACGACCTGATCGCGATGATCCGGCAGGTCGGCGAAAAATCCGGCAAAACGACGTCGAACATGAACAGCGTCGCGGAATCGGTCGACAGCATTTCGCAATTTATCGGCACCATCACAGGCATCGCCGATCAGACGAACCTTCTGGCACTGAACGCCGCTATCGAAGCCGCACGGGCGGGCGAGGCGGGGCGCGGATTCGCCGTCGTCGCGGAGGAAGTCAGAAAGCTCGCCGAAGAATCCAACAAGGCCGCTCACGAAGTTCAGGCCATCATAGCGGATCTCCGGAAGAGCACGGAAACGTCCATCGTCTCGATGCGCGAGGTCGACTCGATCGTCGAGACCACAGTCGCGGGATCGCAGGAGGCGCAGCAACGTCTCAACGAGACGCTGCAGGAGATCGCCCAGATCAACGACGTCATGCAGAATGCCGCCGCACTCGCCGAGGAACAGGCCGCCGCGAGCCAGGAACTTGAGGAGGGTATCAGGACGGTCTCGTCGGCGACGAATGCCGTCTTCGACGCCGTTTCGGGCGTCCGGAAGGACTTCGCGCGATCCTCCGAAGCCTCGGGCCGCGTCGACACCGCCGCCGCGGAAATGCGTTCGGAGGCGGACCGCCTCCTGCAGTCGCTCCGCCGCTTCCGCCTCGGGACGGACGAAAGCGGACTCGTCCCGAAGAGGCAATGACAGGTACCGTTCGTTTCGCCGGACTGCCTCGGCGGCCCCCGCTCGGTCGGGGGCCGTTTTTTTTGGCTCGATTCGCCTCAGTTGACAAACTATTCTGCTCGTAGAATAATGGGACGTAGCGTCCCATTTATTATGGATACTGTCCCGTTTTTCGACGGAGGTTCGGGATGATCGAAGCCGATGCAAACGGTAAGCTGAACGGCGCTCTCAAAGTGACTGCCGTCATGGAGGCGCTCTGTTCCTCGAAGGATCCCCTCTCGGTGCGCGAAGTTGAGGAATCCGCTTCCGTTCCCCGAAGCACGGTCCATCGGCTGCTCCTCTCCCTCGAGACCTGCGGCTGGGTGTTGCGCGACCCTCTGACCGACGGCTATCGCCCCGGAATCCGTTTTCTGCTCCTCACGAACCGGCCGTCACTTTACGACGCGCTGATCCTCACCGTGAAACCCGAAATGGACGAACTCATGAATTCCACCGGAAACACCGTCACACTCAGCGTTCTCGAGGGATACCGGGGGTACTGCATCACAACGGTCGAACCGGCGACACCCGTAAAGTTCACGGCACGCAGGGGACTCTCCGTTCCCCTCCACGCGGGAGCCACGGGAAAGATCCTTCTCGCCCACGCGCCGGACGAGGTCCGGTCGTATATCCTCTCGTCCCCTCTCCCTTCTCCGCTCGGTGCCGGAGACATCGATCCTGTCGCGTTGCGGGAGGAACTCCAAAAAATCCGGGCTCAGGGATATTCCTCGAGCCGCGAGGAATGGATGCTTCACGCGGGGGATATCAGCGTCCCCCTTTTCGACGCACAGGGGAATTTCGTGGCTCAGCTCGGCGTCGCCGGCGTCGCCGAGAGCGTCTTCGAACGGTTCGACGAGACGCTGCGGCGTCTCAGGCAGGCGGCGCAGTCGATACGAAGCAGGCTCTAACGACACGGAGGTGACGATGGAATGCTGCAACAGAACGAACTGAACCGCGCGGCGATGACGATCAGACTCGAGGGACCGCTGCCGGAGCACCCGGAATTCGTATCCGGAATCCGCAGGGCCCCCGACCGGAAATGGACCCTCGACAGGAACGAGACCCGACTCGCTCTCCGAAACGCTCTCAGATACGTCCCGGAAGAGCATCACGAGGTTCTCATTCCCGAGTTTCTCGAGGAACTCAGAACCCGGGGAAGAATCTACGCCTACAGATTCCGCCCGAAGGGCGGCCTGAAGGGACTCCCGATCGACAGCTACAGAGGGAAATGCCTGGCGGGAAAGGCCTTCCAGGTGATGATCGACAACAACCTCGATTTTGACGTGGCGCTCTACCCGTACGAACTCGTCACGTACGGCGAGACGGGGCAGGTCTGCCAG
>CALFXN010000029.1 GCA_937957815.1 uncultured Synergistales bacterium | reverse complement strand
GGTCGGTGACGACCTTGACGAACCCTTCCGGGTGTCCGTCGGCGACCGTCCGGCCGTAGGACCGGTAGTCCTTCCGCATGACCTGGATCTTCATGCCCTTCGCGCGGGCTTCCTTCTCGGTGAGGCCGACCTGGGCGATCTCCGGCTCCGTGAACACCGACCACGGGACGACATACCGCTCGCGGCGCAGGAAGGGGAGCGAGAACGGGGAGAGCGCGTGCATGAGCGCGAGCATCCCCTGGTGCATCGCCGCGTGGGAGAGGAGGCTGTGGCCGTTGCAGTCGCCGACGGCGTAGACGTTCGGGACGTTCGTCTGCATGTGGCTGTCGACGGTGATGCCCTTCCTCGTGTAGGCGATTCCGGCGCGGTCGAGCGCGAGCGATTCGAGGACGGGTTTTCGCCCCGTCGCGACGAGGATGCGTTCCGACTCGAGCGAGCCGTTTTCCATAGCCGTGACGATCCTGCCGTCGCGGAGGGAGACATCCGTGATCCTCGCACCGTTGTAGACGTCGATCCCTTCCCTGCGGAAAACGCTCTCCAGAACGCGGGCGGCCTCTTCGTCGCCGACCGGGACGAGGTGCGGATCCATGTGCGCGACGGCGACCTTCGTCCCGAGGCGGGAGAAGGCCTGCGCCATCTCCGAACCGATCGCGCCGCCGCCGATGATCGTGAGGGACTCGGGCATCCGTTCGATCTCGAACATGTTCGCGTTCGTGAGGATATCCGGAATCTCCCGCAGCCCCGGAATCGGCGGGACGAAGGGCTCCGTCCCCGTCGCGACGAAGATCTTCTTCGCCGTATATGTCTCGTCGCCCGCCCGTATTTTCTGCGCGTCGACGAATTCGGCGGTTCCCTTCACGAGCGTGACCTTCTCGAAGACCTTCATGAGCTTCTTGTCGTTGATCCCGCGGATCTTCTCACGGACGACCCGCATCGGGTCCGAGGCGTTCAGGGCGAGGGTCGCGTCGATGCCGTAGGCTGCGAGCTCTCTCGCTCCGTGAAGCGCCCCGGCCGCTTTCAGAAGCGCCTTGCTCGGAATGCACCCGCAATTGAGGCATTCGCCCCCGACCTTGTCTTTTTCGATCGCGAGCACCGAAAGCCCCATCGCGGCTCCCATTGCCGAAACGGCCATTCCTGCCGGTCCCATGCCGATGACTGCGATGTCGAACTGCTTCACGTCGTGTCTCCCCCTTCGCCGATACGTATGCTCCCTATTATACCCTGGCATGGTATCTATGCAAGCCTGAATCATAATGCCGTGCGATGTGAATGGAACGCGGTGCGCGTCTGATACAATGATGCATATTTCAGTATTGTACTTTGTTTCTGGACGGTGAGGCACCGATGCCGATCGATCCGGAGCGGTCGTCCGATGACGACGACGCGTTCGTGCGTCTTGAAAATGTCACGCGAACCTTTCCGATGGGGGAGGTGGATGTTCGCGTGCTTCGCGGCGTGACCGCGTCGATTCCGCGCGGGTGCGTCACGGCGATCGTCGGAGAGTCGGGATCGGGGAAGACGACGCTTCTCAATCTCATCGGAGGGATCGACCGTCCGAGCGATGGACGCGTCATCGTCGGCGGAACGGATCTTGTGAAACTCTCCGACCGGGAGCTCACGTTCTTCCGGCGAAACCGCGTCGGGTTCGTCTTTCAGCTCTACAATCTCATCGCGACGCTCACGGCGCGCGAGAACGTCATGACGGCGGCCGAACTCGTCGCCGACGCGGCGACTCCGGACGAGGCGCTCTCCCTCGTCGGTCTCGACGGCTTCGGAGACCACTTCCCCGGACAGCTTTCTGGGGGCCAGCAGCAGCGCGTCTCCATCGCCCGCGCGATCGCGAAGCGCCCGGAACTTCTTCTGTGCGACGAACCTACCGGGGCGCTCGACCGCGAGACCGGAGTCCGAATCCTGGCGCTGCTTCAGACTCTCAACGAGCGGCAGGGCGTGACGATCGTCCTCATCACGCATTCCCGCCCCATAGCCGCACTCGCGCACCGGGTTCTCTCCCTCGAGGACGGAATCGTCCGGTCGGTCAGGGATTCGAAGAATCCGAAGCGGGCGGAGGAACTCGAATGGTGAGCGTATTGACCCGAAAACTCCTGCGCGATCTCGCGCGAAGCGGGGGAACCCTCTCCGCCGTGGCGGTCATCGCGGCCGCCGGAGCCGCGTGCCTCGTGGCGTTCGTCTCGTCGCTCGCGAACCTCGAACACGCGCGCGACGACTACTACGCAAGTGCGAGAATGGCGGACTTCTGGGTGGATCTCAGGAAGTGTCCCGTCGAGGATGTCCGCCGCGCGGCGGCCCGGATCGAAGGCGTGGCGGACATCCGCGCGAGGATCGGCTGGTCGGCCGTTCTTGACGTCGAGGGGACGACGATGCCGGTCAACGCCATGATCCTGTCGCTGCCTTCCGATCCGGCGAACGCCATCGCCGGGATCGTCATGAAAAAGGGATCCGCATTTTCGGCGGGAGCGCGCAATCAGACGATCCTCTCGGACAAGTTCGCCCGCGCCCGTTCGCTCGGTCCCGGAGACACGCTCACGGCGGTCGCGGGAGGGCAGCGGAGGACGCTCGTCGTGACGGGAACGGCGGACAGCCCCGAGTTTATCTACCTCGTGTCTCCGGGGAGCATTGCGGAGGATCCCGCAACCTACGGCGTGCTCTACGTGAAGCATGACTTCGCGGAAGACATGTTCGGTTTCGAAGGGGCCTGCAATGGAATCGTCGGCCTCCTGACGCCCGAGGGAGAGCGGGATGTCAGGGGCGTTCTCGAGCGGCTCTCGCGGGAACTCGCGCCGTTCGGCGTCCTGAACGCGTACGCGAGGAAGGACCAGTTTTCCGCGCAGATGATCGACGGGGAGCTGCAACAGCTCGGGACGACGTCGGTTCTGCTTCCAGCCGTCTTTTTCGGCATCGCGGCGATGGTTCTGAATATCCTGATGACGCGCCTCGCCGAGAAACAGCGAACGGTCGTCGGAACGCTCAAGGCCATCGGGTACGGCGACGGAAGGCTGGTGCGGCACTTTCTGCTCTTCGGCGCTGTGACCGGTCTTGCCGGAGGGGCGCTCGGATCGCTCGCCGGGGTCTGGATGACGGCCGGGATGACGCGTCTCTATCGCTTCTATTTCACGTTCCCTGATCTCTCGTCGCGGGTCGCGCCCGCGGTCGTCGCGGGAGCGTGCGCCCTGTCGGCGGTCTTCGCGATACTCGGAAGCCTCCAGGGGCTCCGGCGCGTGCTCCGTCTCCATCCGGCCGAAGCCATGCGTCCGCAGTCGCCTCCGTCGGCCTCGCAGACGTTTGCGGAACGACTTCCCTTCATCGGGCGACGACTCGGGTTCCGCTGGAGAATGGTTCTCCGGAATCTCGACCGTCACAGGGCCAGAGCGCTGATCGCCGTGATCTCGGCCGCCTTCGGCGCGTCCATCCTGCTGCTCGCCTTCGGTTTTCTCGATTCGATCGGGGCGATCGTCGACTTCCAGTACCGGAAGGTCCTCCGGAGCGACTATCGCCTGACGTTCGACTCCGAAGCGGATGACGGGGCGCTCGGCGAGGTCCGGGATCTTCCGGGCGTCGTCCGCGCCGAGCCGGTTCTTTCGGTCGTGTGTACGTTCGCGTCCCGGAGCGAGACGAAGCGCGGCACGATTACGGGCATCGGCGGAGGCGCGGAACTTCTCGTTCCGCGCGACGCGGACGGGTGCGTCGTGGCGGTTCCGCCCGCCGGACTCCTTATGGCCGACCGGATGGCCGGGGCGCTTGGTCTGCGGACCGGCGACCGCGTCACGGTGACGCCGTCGCGGGGGGGGCGTCGCCCCGTCGACGTCCGGGTCGCGGGTACGATCCGGAGTTCCGTGGGCATGGCCGTTTACGCCTCGCGCGACTGGCTGAACCGGATCCTTAACGAACGGGATGTCCTGAACGGAGTGGAGGTTCTCTTCCAGTCCGGGGCGGACGACACCCTCAGGCGCGAGTTCCTCTCTTCCGTCGTCGAACGTCCGGGGATCGGGACGGTCACGGACATCGCGCGCGAGAAGCGGGCCCTGCGGCGACAGATGGACGGAGCCCTCGCGGGGAGCGTGATCGTGATGGTTCTCTTCGCGGGCGTGATCTTTTTCGGAGTGACCCTCAACGGTACGCTCGTATCGCTCGAGGAGCGGCGCCGGGAGGCGGCGACGCTCCTCGTCATGGGGTATTCGGATGCGGAGGTCGGCGCCCTCTTTCTGCGTGAGACGCTTCTCGTCAATCTCGTCGGGGCGCTCTTCGGGGTGCCGCTCGGGGTCTTCGGGCTCCATTTCTTCATGGCGACCGTTCAGACGGATGCGTTCTCGTTTTCCGCCGAACTTCGTCCCGAGAGCGTCCTCTACACGCTGCTGACGGCGCTTTCTTTCGTCTTCGCGTGCCACGCCGTGACGCGCCGTATCCTCGCGCGCCTCGACTGGCGGGAATCCCTGAACGTCCGGGAATAGATTCCGAAAGGAAGTGACCGGTATGGAACTGCGGCGTCGAGCGTTGCGCACAGCCGCACTGATCTTTCTCCTCGCACTTGCGGCGTGGATCGTATGCCGGAGGATGACGGAGGCGCTTCCCGTCAGGACGGCGCGCCTTAGGACGGGGACGATCCGGGAAGTTGTCGAGGATCGGGCACGGACGACGCTGCCTCACGTCGTCCACGTCACGATGCCGCAGCAGGGGCGCATTCTGCCCGTGGAACTCGCCGAAGGGACGTCCGTCGCCAAGGGACAGGTGATCGCGCGTCTCGAGGACGAAGACCTCCGCGACGCCTACGCGGAATCGCTCTCGATCGTCCGGGCCATGGCGGAAAACGTGACGGCGGCGCGGGCTCAGGTGAAGGCGAGCGCGTCGCGTCGCGACTATCTCAAGTGGCTGACCGAGGCGCGCGAGAAGGTCTACGGCAAGGACGGCCTGAGCGGCCAGGCCATCCGCGAGACGCGGGCCGACTATCTCGAGGCGGAGATGGACCTCGAGGGGAACACGGCGCAGCTTCAGTCGTCGCTCGCGCTCTCGTCCACGAGCCGCCTGCTTCCCATCTTCCTCAAACGCATCCTCGGGCGGACCGTCGTCGAGAGTTCCATCGACGGTGTCGTACTGCGGCGGCATGTCTGGAACGTCAGAATGATGCAGGCCGGCGAACCGATCATGGACCTCGGGGACATGCGGGAACTCCGCGTGACGGCCGACGTCCTGACCGAAGAGGCCGTGCGCGTCCGGCCCGGGCAGAAGGTCGCGGTCTATGGGGAGACGGTCGGGGGGGAACTCGAGGGACGCGTGGCGCGCGTCGAGCCGATGGGGTTCACGAAGCTCTCGTCGCTCGGTGTCGAGCAGCAGCGCGTGAACGTGATCGTCGACTTCGCGGACGGGGAACTCGACCGTCTCTCCCGCGACCTCGGACGAACGCTCGGTCTCGAGTACCGTGTCCGCGTCCGGATCGTCACGGCCGAGAAGGAGAATGTCCTTCTCGCGCCGCGTTCCGCCCTGGTCCGCGGGAACGGCGCGACGTGGCGGCTCTTCGTCGTCCGGAACGGACGGGCGGAAGCGCTCGCGGTCGTCCCGGGAGTGAGCGACGACGAACAGGTCGAGATCCTCCGGACCGCATCGGGGGATCTGTCCGACGGAGACGAGGTGATCGTCGCCCCGGAGGAGTCCGTGACCTCCGGGGCGCGGGTTCGGGCTACAGAAGGGGACTGAAGAGCTTCGTGACGCTCTCGACGGGCGGCATCCAGCGCGGCCGCGCCTGCCACTCCTCGAGGACGAGGCGGCGGGAGCGCGAGCGGTACTCTTCCTGCGCGTCGAGAAGGAGCTCGTTCTCGTCGCGCCCGTAGAGAATCAGGTTGATCTCGAAGTTGAGCGCGAACGACCGGATATCGAAGTTGCTCGACCCGAGGAAGGTGAGTTCGCCGTCGACGCTCATCGTCTTCGCGTGAAGCAGGCCGTCCTGGTAGAGATAGAGCTCGACGCCGATCCGCAGCAGATCGCCGAAGTAGGCGCGCGCCGCGTGCCCGACGACGAACTGGTCCGATTTTTCCGGGACGATCAGCCGGACGCGGACGCCTCTGAGGCACGCGACTTCGATCGCCTGCAGAAGCCCCGCGTCGGGGATGAG
>CALFXN010000028.1 GCA_937957815.1 uncultured Synergistales bacterium | reverse complement strand
CGACTACGACGACCTCATGGCCGTGACGGACTGGGCGACCGCGAACCTCCCGTTCGTCGACGCGGGGCGTCTCGGCGTCACGGGAGGCTCCTACGGCGGCTACATGACGAACTGGATCATCGGCCATACGGACCGATTCCGGGCGGCCATCGCGCAGCGGAGCATCTCGAACTGGATCTCGAAGGCGGGGATCTCCGACATCGGGTACTACTTCGTGCCGGATCAGCAGGCCGCCGACATCTGGACGGACGTCGACAAGCTCTGGTGGCATTCGCCGCTGAAATACGCGGACAGGGCGAAAACGCCGACGCTCTTCATCCACTCCGACGAGGACCATCGCTGCGAACTTACCCAGGGGCTCCAGATGTTCACGGCGCTCAGGCGTCATGGCGTTCCCTCGAGAATCTGCGTCTTCAGGGGCGAGAACCACGAACTCAGCCGTTCCGGGCGACCGAAGCCCCGGCTCGCGCGCCTTCGGGAGATCGTCGCCTGGTTCGAGCGGTATCTCAAAGCGTAGGCTTCGGTTTCGGGGATCGCGCAGGGGCGGACGCGAACGGATGCTCGTCCGTCCCGCACGGTCCGTCAGGCGACCGGCTTCCTCAGCGACATCGCGTATTTCTGCTCCGTCACCGTCTGTCCCCATATCACGTGGCGATCTTCCTCCACGAGCGAAAACCCCTGTTCACGGTAGAGCTTCAGCGCGGCCCTGAGCGATTCGAGCGTCCACAGGAACACTTCGGAGAACCCCTCGGAGCGGCAGTGTTTCACGGCTTCTCCGACGAGATAGCGTCCGAGGCCGAGTCCTCTGATGTCCGGGTGGAGCAGGAACCATCTGAGCTGCGCGACCTCCGGGGTGGACTCCACGATCGCGATGCACCCCCGGAGCGACTGTTCCCGCTCGACGAGCCATATCTTCTGCCGTTTCGACGGCTGAAGCACGAAATCGCAGAGAGGTCTGGCGACATACGTCTCGAACGTCGTGTCGAAGCCGTACTCCTTCGCGTAGAGGGTTCCGTGCAGATGGACGATCGCACCGAGATCGCCGGGTTTCATTTCGGTCCGGATCCAGACGTCGTCGAGATCCTTTTCGGAGAATGTTTTCACGGATGATCCTCCTTTCGGATTGGAGAGTTCCAGAGCAATTTCACTCCAGACGGCGATTTTTGTAAACGGATGACGTAGAATATGTGGAAAATTTGCGAAAGTCGGAGATGGTCATCCGGATGATCCGTCCGATGCGTTCTTCGGATGCGGCTGCGGTTCTCGAGATCTACAGGGAAGGGATCGAGGGGCGGAACGCCCTGATCCTATGACGGCGCACGGGCCCGAAGCGAAAAAAAGGGCGCATTCCCTTCGCCCGGGACGCGCCCCGTTCGTTTGCGAAACTACTTCTTGTACTCCCTGACGAGCTTCATGACCTCGTCGACGAGCTCGGTTCCGATTTCCTTCGCGAACTGGTCATAGACGGGCTTTACGGCCTCCTGGAACTTCGCGCGCTGTTCGGGCGTCAGGATGGTCACGTCCATCTTCGTCTTGAGCTTTTCGAGGTACTCGGCGTTCATCTCGCGGTTGAGCTTCCGGTTGTGAATCTTCGACTCGTTCGCGGCGTCCTGGACGATCTTCTTCAGATCGTCGGGGAGTTTGTCCCAGAACTTCTCGGAGATGAGCAGGACGAACGGCGAATAAATGTGGCCGGTGTCGGTCGCGAACTTCTGGACCTCGAAGAAATTCTGCAGGTAGATCGTTCCCCACGGGTTTTCCTGTCCGTCGACGACCTTCTGCTGCATCGCGGAGAACAGCTCGCCGAACGCCATCGGCGTCGGGTTCGCGCCCATGGTCTTGAACGCGGCGAGGTGGATGGGATTCTCCATCGTCCGAACCTTGAGCCCCTTCATGTCTTCGGGGGTTTTCACGGCGCGAGTGCTGTTCGTGAGCTGACGGAATCCGTTCTCCCAGTACGCGAGGCCGACGAGCCCCTGCGCGGGGAGCATGTCGAGGATCTTCTTCCCGACGGGGCCGTCGAGAATATAATCCGCGACCTCTTCGCTCGGGAAGATGAACGGCAGGTCGTAGATCTTGAACGCGTTGACGAAGCCGGTCATCGGGGCCGTCGAGGGGCAGGTCATCTCCTGCGTCCCCATCTTGAGCGCCTCCATCATCTTCCGGTCGTCTCCGAGCTGGCTGGAGTGGTACAGATCGACCTTGATCCGGCCCTGGCCGTTCTTTTCGACGAGATCCTTGAAGAATACGAGAGACTTGTATTGTGCGGACTTGTCGTTGAGGCCGATCCCGGCCGAGATCTTGAACGTTTCGGCTGCGAAAGCGACGGAACAGACGGGCAGAATCAGTACGAGAGCTGCAAGAACCGAAAAAGTCTTTTTCACGATGACGTCACGTCTCCTTTCATGCAACGCCCCTTTCCGGAAGCGTTGCCGGAAATCGCCGAACACCGGCGCCCGACATGCCGGAAGGACCGGCCTGTCTCCATGATCCCGAACTTCTCCGCTCCGTATCTCTGTTCGTCTCCTCCCCCGAGCCGCCCCCTTCCTTTCCGACATTGCCGCGACGTCGGATGAAACGCCGGCCCTACCGCATCACCAGGTTCGGGACGAAGAGCACGAGCTGCGGGAAAAGAAGCAGCAGGACGAGCGTCGCGACCTCCGCGACGACGTACGGGACGATCGAACGGACGAGGTCGTCGAAGCGCACGTTCGCGACGCCGCAGCTGACGTAGAGCACCGTTCCGACCGGCGGAGTGATCAGTCCGATGCCGAGGTTGACGGACATGACGACTCCGAAGTAGACGGGATCGATGCCGACCGACTGGACGAGCGGAAGCAGGATCGGCGCGAGGATGAGCATCGCGGGCGTCAGGTCCATGACGAAGCCGACGAAGAAGAGGATGACGTTTGTCAGGAGCAGGATTCCCATCCGGGAATCCGTCAGCGAGCGGACGGTCTCCGCGAGCTCGAACGGAACGCGCGCTCGCGTCAGGAGCCATGCCGTCCCCATCGCCATGCCGCACAGGAAGAGCACGATGCCCGTCGTTCTCGCCGTCGAGAGGAAGATTCCCGGAATGTCGCGGAACGAGACTTCCCTGTAGACGAAGAGTCCGAGGAAGAGCGCGACGAAGGCGGAGACGGCTCCGGCCTCGGTCGCGGTGAAGATTCCGCCGAGGATGCCGCCGACGATGATGACGGGGATCGAGAGCGCGAGAGCCGCTCCCTTGAACGTCTCCCATACGCGGGCGCCGGAGAAGCGGCGCTCGGTCTTCCGCGTCGCGATGTTCCGTTTCTTCGTGATGAAATAGGTCGTGACCATGAGCGCGAGGCCGACGAGGATCCCCGGGATGATGCCGCCGAGGAAGATCTTCGCGATGGACGTGTTCGTGACGATTCCGAACAGGATGAATGGAATGCTCGGCGGGATGATGATCCCGATGACGGCCGCGGACGCCGTGATCGCGCCCGCTAGGGGGGATGGGTACCCCTGTTTGACCATCGGCGGCACGAGGAGTCCGCCGATCGCAGCGGCTTCGGCGACGGCCGAACCGCAGATGCCGCCGAAAAACATGCTGCTCAGGATCGACACGTGCCCGAGTCCGCCCGTGATATGCCCCACGAGCGAATCGGCGAAGTCGACGAGGCGTTTCGCGATGCCGCCGCGGTTCATGACCTCGCCGACGAACATGAAGAACGGAATCGCGAGCAGGGGGAAGCTGTTCATCCCCGAGATGATCTCCGCGGGGAGCACCATGAACGGAAGGTCGATGACGACGAGCATCACGAGGTTCGCGACGCCGAGGCTGAAGACGATCGGAACCCCGAGGATCGTAACGCCGAAGAGGATGGAAAGAAAGATCAAGAGCATCAGCCGTTCCCCTCCGTTCCGTCAGCGGGGTGGCGTCCCGCCCCCGCGTCGTGTCCGAAAAGGGCCATGACGCGTCCGGCGATCTTGGCCAGGTTCAGGACCGCCATGAACGCGCCCGTCGCCGGGACGATCATATACACCCACTTCATGGGGATGTAGAGCGCGGGCGAAAGATTCGTCGCGGAGTCGGCGACCGTCCATCCGTAGATCGTGATGACGAGGATGACCGCGCCGATCGAAATGTCGCCGAAAAGCCGGACGAAAAGCTGGAGCCTTGCGGGTCTGATGCGGTCCACGACGAAGTCGAGGCCGAGGTGTTCGTCGTAGGCGTACGCGTAGGCCGCTCCGAGGAACGAGATCCAGATGAAGGTGAAGCGCGAGAGTTCATCCGCCCAGCCGAGGGAGCTGTTCAGGAAGTAGCGCGTGAAGACGGAGGCGCCGACGACGCAGAACAGGACGATCGCCATGATCGTGAGAAGCAGTCGGTAGAGCCCCTCCGCGACCCCGAGGACGCCTTTCATGTCACGCTCCTCCTTTTTCGGGCGCGTAGACCGGAAGCATGTCCCCGCCGTTCTTGACGACGGTCACTCGCGCGTCCCTTCCGTGGCGTGCGAAAGCCGCCGCGAGCGCCTCGGACGGAGTCGCCGCATACTCCATGTGAAGTCGTTCCGTCGTCGCCCTGTCGATTCCCGGGCTGACGAGAATGCCCCTGCGTCCGTTGTCGAGCACGATGCGTCCGACGTGGGCGATGTGGGCGGCGAGCGTGAGATCGTCGATCTTCCTGTCGCGGACGAGCGCGTCGATTTCGGCGAACGGGAGGTATCCGATCTTCGAGAGCTCCGGATGTCCGTTCGCGACACCGTCGGGACAGGGCGTGACGAGGATGAGCGTTCCTCCCGGCGCGAGCGCGAGGTCGGCCGAGTAGATGCCCTTCGCGGCTTGCCAGAGTTCGCAGTCGGCCGGATAGGAGTCGGCGACGACGATATCGGCGTACCGCCCGAACGGGACGCCGAAGATCTCGCGCGACGCGTCGCATCCGGCCCTGTGGGCTTCTACGGGGTCGCCGCAGACGCAGCGGTAGATCCGCTCGTGCCGGTCGAGAATCACGTTCACGATGAAACGAAGCCCGGCTGCCTTCGCTACGGAATCCATCTCGCGCCGGACGGGGTTGTCGCGCCTGCCCATGATGTCCTTCCCGTCGTATAGCGCGCTGATCCAGTGTGTCTGCCCGGTCGTGACGCCGCCCGAGACTCCCGGCTGGACGATCTTCGATCCGCCCGAAAAGCCCGCGACGCGGTGGGGCGTGATGTGTCCGAGGCCGATCACGAGGTCCGACGAGAGCAGGATTTTGTTGACCCAGACTTCAGTGCCGCCCTCCGTGTCGTCAAGCCGGACAAGGCCGTCGGGGCGGTCCCATCGGTGCTCGACGATCCGGCACGTTTCGAGGATCGCGCGCCCGACCTTGCGTTCCGTCTCCTCGCGCGTCATCGGGCGGTGGGTGCCGAGCGCGATCATGATCGTAACGTCCTTCGGCGCGACGCCGCTCTGTTCGAGTTCTTCGAGCAGCAGCGGCAGAATCCGGTCCGCCGGCGTGTTTCTGGTGTTGTCGTCGATCAGGATGAGGACCGATCCCCCGCGCGGCGCCATGTCGCGGAGCCGCGGCGTTCCGATCGGGGAGGACATCGCCCGGCGGACTTCCGCCGTATCGTCCTCCGCGGCGGGGGGTGTCGCCCTGGGTTCGAGAATCGCCGTCAGATTTGCGTCCGGAATGTCCGCCCCTGCGATTCCGGGGTAGGGAAAATCGATGCGCGCCATGGAATCTCCCTCGCTTTCCACAGGTCCGAAACTCCGACGGACGCCCCTATTTCTCCGTTTCTTCGCATTCGATCGCCGGAAGAGGCCCGAGTCCGAATTCCTTCGCGTACTCCTCCATCATCTCATATGTGGTTTCGTCGAGAACGACGCCGTCCTTCAGGGCAGTCGCTCTCCGGAGGGCTTCCTTTTCGCCGTGCGTAAGGACGCGTCCCGCCGGTTCGCCCGGGGACGAGGCGCGAAGCGCGCGGAGCACGTCGCCCACCCGGCGGCGGACGTCACCTTCGTCGCCGAAGAGGTCGAGCCGGAACGCCGAAAAAAAGTGCCCGACGTTCGCGTCCTGCGTCTGGAAGACATCCCGCGTCCACGGACCGTGGGCGAGGGGGCCGCAGAGCATGTCAACGAAGAGCGCGAGCCCGTATCCCTTGTGGCCGCCCATGATCTCGGTCGTTCCGCCGAGGAATACGAGGCCGCCGTGCGTTCCGGTCGGATCGGCGAGAATGGAGGTCGCCTCGGCGGGATCCGTCACCGGTTCGCCGTTTTCGCCGACGAACCATCCTTCGGGCAGCGGACGATTGCGTCGCTTATAGACTCCGAGTTTGCCGCGCGGTGCGGTTGTCGTCGCCATGTCGAGCAGGAACGGAAGCTCCTCGTCGGAGGGGAGTCCGAAGGCGATGGGGTTCGTCCCGAGGAGTCGCTCGCAGCCAAGCGTCGGAACCGCGCACCGGATCGTGTTCGTGAACGCGCTCCCGCCGAACCCCTCCTTTACGGCCATCTCGGCCCAGAGCCCCGCCATTCCGAAGTGATTCGAGTTGCGCACCGACGCGTAGCATGTTCC
Organism: uncultured Synergistales bacterium; assembly: GCA_937957815.1. Lineage (GTDB taxonomy): Bacteria > Synergistota > Synergistia > Synergistales > Aminobacteriaceae > CALFXN01. The sequence continues at coordinate 669 of CALFXN010000028.1, read as the reverse complement.
GTGCTCCCGCGTCTTTTCGATCACGCGCCGCATCGTGAAGTCCGCGATATGCGCCCCGACGCCGTAATGGCCGTCGACGACGATCGAGACGGGAGTCTCGTGAACGATCTCGGGTTCCGCTTCGGGATTGACGTGGCCCTGTTCCATCTCGTTGCGGTAGACCTTGACGCGCGTGACGCCGTGCGACGGGACGCCTCTGGCGTCGGCCTCGGCGAGAACCCACGCGGTGATGTTCGCTTTGTGCGCCGGATATCCGATCTTCTCGAGAATTTCCTGCGTCCGGGAGAGCAGACGCTCGTATCCCACCCTATGGTACATGATTCCATCACCTCCGCGATGTAATCGTACCATAAAGACGCGGGAAGTTCCCATGAAAGTTTCCAGTGCCGGGGTCCCGCAGGAGGGCCGCGGCGACGAATCCGGCTGTCGTCGCGCAAACTGTTGACATACGGGCGGAGCGGTGGTATAAACATCCGCAATCCGAGCAGGGAGAGGAGCGTGCGACATGATCGCGCGTACCGGGGTATCCGAAAAGGCAGGGCAGACAACCGTTTTCTCCTTTACCTTTTGGCGCAGATGCGTGGGACCCCGGGGGTGGGCCGACGCCTAGGCGTCGTTGGTCCGATCTCTCAGGCCGGGTTCCCACGTGGGAACCCGGCCTTTTTTTAT
>CALFXN010000027.1 GCA_937957815.1 uncultured Synergistales bacterium | reverse complement strand
CTCCAGGCGTGTTGTACCGGTTGTTCTGGGCGTGCTCTTCTTGTTTTCGGTCGCATCCGCGGTAACGGCGGCGGAGAAGAAGCCCGTGGATTTCGGGAAGGACAAAAACAAGATGCACTGGTATCTTCTCGATTACGGGACAAAGGATAACAAGGGCTTCGCGATCGTACGCAAGTACTATACGAACCCCGACGAGAAGACGAAGACGATCGACCTGATCGTATCCAAGTTTGGAATCGCGAAGGAGAGGGCATCGGAAATTTACTTCACCGAGTACGGCTATACGTACTCGGAGGACGGGAAGAAATTCGGAATGACATACATCACGCATTACGACATGCTCGGCAACGAGATCAAGTCGACGACGTTCGGCGAGGGGACCATCGAACTCGACAAGCTGTCGAAGGATACCGTCCCGTACAAGAGCTACCAGTACGTCGCCGGGAAGGCGGGAGCTGACAGGAAACCGGCGGTCGCCGGGAAAAAACCCGCGCAAAAGAAGGCGCCCGCGAAAAAATCCGCGGTAAAGAAATAGGGAGATGCCTCGAACGACAGACGAGCCAGCCCCTCGGGGCCGGCTCGTCTGTCGTCTCAATAGGCGTCGGGGTCCAGTTCCTCTTCCCTCGAAAGATCGTCGAGCCCGGCGAGTGCTTCCACGTGGTGTCGAAGTTCGTGAAGGACGGTTTCTTCTATTTCCTCCGACCAGACGGAAAGAGAATCGTCCCGGAAGAGTTCCCGGAAGGAGCCGTAATAGAGAACGATCGACCGACCCATGACGGCGTCTTCGATGTACTCTCCGAGGGTAAGCCGGTCGTTGCGCGCATCCCCGGCGCGATTCGGCTGGACCGTGATTCCTCCGTTCAGATTCGTGAAAAGATCCTTCGGAAGACGTTCGACGACGGCGTGCGTTACGTTCCGGAACTCGCTGAGCGTCATGATGGCCATTGAGTCACCCTCCTTCCGTCGGTATTATACGGCTCCGGCGGGGGAAGGTTCACAACGGTCGCCGCTTGTGGTACAACAAGAGCGTCAATATCCGGTTGAAGACCAATCATCCGGGAAAGACGGATATCCCACGGAGGTGTTTTGCATGAAGAAAGTTGCGATCAACGGCCTCGGCCGAATCGGAAGACTGGCTCTCCGCCACTACCTGCTCGAGCGTCCCAGGCATTTCGAGATCGTCGCCGCGAACGACCTGACCCCGGCCGACGAGATGGCTTATCTCATCCGGTACGATTCCGTCCACGGAAGGGCCCCGTTCCCGGTGGCTGCGGGCGACGGCGTCCTCTCTTTTGGAGATGCGTCGGTGAAGCTCTCTGCGGAGAAAGATCCCTCGAAACTTCCCTGGAAGAGTCTCGGCGTCGACTACGTCATCGAATGCACGGGCCGTTTCACGAAGAAGGAGGCCGCCTCGAAACATATCGAGGCCGGCGCGAAACGCGTCATCATCAGCGCCCCGGCCGGCGATGCGGACATCACGATCGTCCTCGGCGTCAACGACGCGGAATACGACCCCGCGAAGCACGTCGTCGTCTCGAACGCCTCGTGCACGACCAACTCGATCGCCCCGGTCATCAAGGTTCTCGACGAGGCCTTCGGCGTCGACTACTTCATGGCGACCACGATACACGCCTACACGGCGACGCAAACGATCGTCGACACCCCCGTCGGGGACAAGCGCCGCGGACGGGCGGCGGCCATCTCGCTGATCCCGAGCACGTCGGGAGCGGCCAAGGCGATGGTTCCGCTCTTCCCGCACCTCAAGGGGAAGATGGACATCATGGCGGTTCGCGCGCCGGTTCCCGATGGGTCGCTGTCGGACCTCTGCATCCGTTTCACCTCGGATGTCAGTGCCGAGACGATCAACGGTGTCCTGAAGGAGGCGTCGCAGGGACGCCTGAAAGGAATCACGGATTTCGCGGAGGACGAGATCGTCTCTGCCGATATCGTCACCGACGCGCATTCGGGAATCGTCGATTCGACCTGCACGAAGGTCATCCTCGACCGGGTCGCAAAGGTCATGGTGTGGTACGACAACGAGTACGGCTATGCGCGGCGCCTTCTCGATCTCGCGGATCTCATGATCGAAAGGGAATAATGTTCCGAATCGGCGGGTCCGGTCGGACCCGCCGATTTTTTTACCCCTCCGACAGAGCCTGCGCCGCCTGTTCTCCGGCGACCCACCCCGTGCTCCAGCAGACCTGGAGGTTGAATCCTCCCGTCGGTCCGTCGATGTCGAGGATCTCCCCCGCGAAGAAGAGGTTCGGAACGAGTTTCGAGCGCATCGTCTTCGGTTCGACCTCTTTGAGCGCGATGCCGCCCGAGGTGACGATCGCCCAGTTGAATCCGAGCAATCCTTCGGGAATAACCGGGAAGTCCTTCATGTGAGAGCAGAGGGAACGCCGTTCTTCCTTCGTGATTTCGGAGGCGGGGGTCGGAGGGTAGATCCGGCAGACCTCGAGGATAA
>CALFXN010000026.1 GCA_937957815.1 uncultured Synergistales bacterium | reverse complement strand
TCGTCCTCGAATGCAATGACGGATATCTGAACGACATCCGCGGAATGCACGTCCGAGGTGAACACGTCCGCGCGGCGCTCGACGACGCGAGCGACGAATTCGCGCAGGGGGCCGTCGGCGCCGGACGCGGAATGTCGTGCTACGAACTCAAGGGAGGAATCGGAAGCTCTTCGCGGCTCGTCCCGATAGGAGACGAACGGTACCACGTCGGCGTTCTCGTCCTCTCCAACTTCGGCGAGAGAGGCGACCTCGTCGTCGACGGAATTCGCGTCGGCGGGAGGCTCGATGCCGAAGGACGATGCGACGAAAGCGGATCCGTCATCGTCGTGATCGCGACGGACATCCCGCTTTCCGAGCGTCAGCTCAGGCGACTGTGTCTCAGGGCGTCGGTCGGAATCACCCGGACCGGTTCGTTCATCGGAAACGGCAGCGGCGAGATCGCCGTCGCCTTCACGACCGCGAACAGAGTCCCGCATTTTCCCGGGGAACGCCGGATACTTCCGTTGCGTTCGCTTCACGACGACGCCATCAACGTCGTCTTCCGCGCCGTGGTGGAGGCAACCGAAGAGGCGGTTCTCTGCTCCATGCTCCACGCGGAGGAAGTGACGGGGCGCGGCGGACACAGGAGGACGTCCCTCACGTCATACGCGCACCTTTTCCGGCGTCAGAACCAGCCCGTCAGCTTCCGGAATAACCTGAGGAGTTCGCCGACGAGCGAATGACTCTCGGGCGCCGCGGTCACCGAAACGCCCGAACCGTCCGTCCTGAAGACGATATTTCCGTCGTCCGCGGTCGTGAAGATCCGAACGCCCCGCCCCCGGAGCATCGAGACGACCCCGTCGTCCGGATGGCCGTAGCGGTTTCCGTGTCCGTAGGGGATGACGGCGCAGCGGGGCGCGACCTGGCCCAGAAAGACCTCGTCCGTTCCGTCGCGGGAGCCGTGATGCGCGATTTTGAGAACGTCCGCACGAGGAAAGGTCCCTACGGAACGTCGTTCTTCCCGCTGCATATCTCCGGTCAGCAGGAACGACACGGATCCGTACCGGAGGAACAGCACGATCGAGTTGTTGTTCGCGTCGCTTTCGCTTCCGCGAACATCCCGGACCGGCGCGAGAACCCTGACGAGCGCGCCGTCGATCGTCTCCGAAAAACCGGCCTTCGGCATACCGAAGCGGATTCCACGGACTCGGATGTCTTCGAGAAAATCAGTCTGCGTCCGCGACGCGAGCCGGAATCCCGAATCCCAGATCTTTCCGCCGGGGAACGCGGCGAGG
>CALFXN010000025.1 GCA_937957815.1 uncultured Synergistales bacterium | reverse complement strand
GCCACGTGACTGGAGTTCAGACGTGTGCTCTTCCGATCTTGGCGCCCCGGACCTCCGCAAGAATCGGCGCTCCGGTCATGAGACACAGCAGCGCTGCTCCGTACAGGAAGCTCCCGAGGATATCGAGCCTGTCGTCCGGGGTTCCCTTCCATTCCCCCTCGAGCCGGGCGACGAGAAGGAACGAGAGGATTCCGACGAGCGCGTTCGCGAAGAAAATGCTTCGCCATCCGGCGATGGACGAAAGAACTCCCCCGATGAACGGGCCGGCGGAGGCTCCGATGTAAACGGCCGCAGTGTTGATGCCGATCGCCCTTCCCCGTTCTGACGGAGGGAAGACCGACGTCAGGATCGCCGTGCCGTTCGTGACCATGAAGGCCCCTCCCGCCCCCTGGATGGCGCGCATGACGAGAAGCATCGTCATGGAGACCGAGCATCCGGCGCCGATCGTGGCTCCCGTGAAGACGAGGATCCCGAGGGCGAAGCATTTCTTCTGCCCGTAAATATCGGCGAGTTTCCCGGCAGGAACGAGAAGGACGGCGGTCGCGAGGAGATATATGGAGGAAACCCGGCTCAGGAGCACGGCTCCCGACGGAAACGCGTTCTGGATCGCCGGAAGGATGATGTTCGTCCCGGAGATCATGAACGGCGAGAGAAACGCTGTGATGGCGGACGCGATGATAACGGCGCGTCTCGTGCCGGGTGACGATTCTGACATTCGGTGTCGCTCCAGTATTCCAGTGTCCGGGTCCGGATACGTATTCTGCTCGAAACGGAGGGAACGGTCAAGGACGAAAAAACGGACGTATCGCCGGAAGAGGTAAAAGGACCGGCGCTTTCGGCTTCGTTATGGCGTATCATTGACACGGAAAAAACGATGGAGGAGGGATGGATGTGACGACAGTGTTTCGGGGCGGCGCCCCGGCGGAACATGGAACTGTCGCGACGCGGATCCTGGAAGGGCCGCTCGGCCCGATGCGCGCGGCTGCCGTCAGGGAGGGGATCTGTTTTCTGGATTTCGAGGATCCCGGGAACGCCGAACAGATCGGACGCGACATCGCCGCGACATTCGGAATCCCGTCGGAGGGGATGGATAATATTCATCTGGCGACGCTTGCGGGGGAACTCGACTCGTATTTTGCCGGAAAACTCCGCGGATTTTCCCTGCCGCTCGTCGTCTCCGGGACGCCCTTCCAGGAAAAGGTCTGGAATGCGCTCGTCCGCATCCCGTACGGAGAAACGCGGACGTATGCGGACATCGCCGCCGCGATCGGCAATCCCGCCGGATGCCGCGCGGTCGGGAACGCGAACGGCCGCAACCGTATCGTGATCCTGATCCCGTGCCACCGGGTCGTCGCCGCGGGGGGAGGACTCGGGGGCTACGGAGGCGGCCTGCGCCGGAAACGCTTTCTGCTCGACATCGAGCGGATGCGGGATTGACGAAAGAAAGGGTGAAACGCGATGTCGAAAGTTGTTGCCGAATTGGTTGTGGTTCCGCTCGGTACGGGAAATCCGAGCCTGAGCGCGTACGTCGCCGGGGTCGAGAAGGTTTTGGCGACGTTCGATCTGAAGACGATGCTCACTCCGATGGGGACCGTCCTCGAAGGGGATATCGACGAGGTTCTTCGCGCGGTCCGCGCGGTGCACGAGGTGCCGTTTCAGGCCGGGGCGATGCGTGTTTCGACGACGGTCAAGATCGACGAGCGGCGTGACAGGGAGTTGTCGATGGAGGGCAAGGTTCGTGCCGTGAAGGAGAAGCTCGAAAAAGCGTAAGTGCTTCGTGATAAAGTGACGTTTATTTCGGAAATGTGCGCAATATTTGCGGGTTTTGCGAGGTCTTTGACGAAATTCCCGCCTTTTTTCTGGCGTTTCCTCGGGCTTCGTGATATGATTATCATAAAAGTCGCTCCCCCCGAGAAGAGGGAGTATGTGCACGGCATGAGCAAAAACTTCAGGAGGTGTATGTTTCATGTCAGTGGTTAAGCGTACTTCGTCGAACGTTCTCCTTGACACCGCACTCAAGAATTTCTATGCGGCAGCGGAAGAAATGGGTCTCGAAGACGGGCTGATCGAGATTCTCAGCCACTCCGAGAGAAAGACCGCGGTCTCCATTCCCGTCGAAATGGATGACGGGACCGTCAAGGTTTTCGACGGATATCGCGTGATGCACAATACGTCGATCGGTCCGGCCAAGGGTGGCGTCCGTTTCCACCCCGAGGTGTGCCTTGACGAGTGCGAAGCCCTCGCAATGATGATGACCTGGAAGTGCTCCCTCTCCGGAATCCCCTACGGCGGCGGCAAAGGCGGCGTCTGCTGCGAACCCCTCGAACTCTCCAAGAAGGAAAAAGAGCGCATCTGCCGGACATGGGCCGCGCGCATGGAACCTGTCGTCGGCGCGATGACCGACGTTCCCGCGCCGGATGTCAACACCGGCGGCCCCGAGATGGTGTGGTTCATGGATACCATCAGTAAGATGCGCAACCGCCTCGAGCCGGCGATCTTCACCGGCAAGCCCATTCCGTTGTGGGGCTCAAAGGGCCGCACCGCGGCGACCGGTTACGGCGTCGCGACCTGCGCCATCGAGCTTCTCAAGAATCTGAGCGTCGACGTTTCCAAGTCGACCGTCGCGATC
>CALFXN010000024.1 GCA_937957815.1 uncultured Synergistales bacterium | reverse complement strand
GACCTTCTTCGCGGCCGCCTTTTTCACGACGCTGTTCAGGAAGGCCGTTTCGTTCTTGTGCTGCGTGTCGTTGTCGCCCGTGTCGATGAAGCCCTCCGGGTGGTTGCCGTCGTTCGCGTCGTCCTCGTCGAGCGTCACGGAGACGATCTTCGTCCCCCCGAGGGCCGAGAGGACCTTGAGCTTTCCGTAGGACTGATCGCCGTAATACCGGGCGACGGACCCGGTCTTCCCGAAGAACATGGTCTCCCAGACCGAATCCTCGAGCGTCAGTTCCCTGTTGCGGAAGGACACGAGAACGACGAGAATTTTCCGCGTTCCCGAGACGGGCGTCTGCGGCCATCCGCCGCGCGCGTCGCCATCCCTGTTCCGCGGAGACAGCTCCCGCTTCGGCGTCATGTGGGGCGACGCGGTCGAAGGAGGCGGAACCCCCTCGCCGCAGACGACGCCCGAAGGAACGAGAACGTCGCCGGATGCGGCCGCGTACTCCCAGAATCCCGTCTGCGGGTTCTTCACGAGCGTATATCCGTCCGGGGTCTCCACCCAGCGCAGGAACTCGTCGCCCCGGTTGTACACCGTGATCTCCCGACCGTCCGGCTGCGTAAAGACGACCGGAAACGGACTCGCGGGCGCCCCGAGCGCGACGCTTCCCCACAACACCAACAGCGACGCCGTCGCCGCAACGATCGCCGCAGCGCGTCTTCCCTCCACGTACCGTCACTCTCCTTCACACAATCTCTCGCGGAACGTCCTGTCCCTCGAATCGATTTTTCCGCCCGGGGCCCGAGAACTCCTCCCGGGGGATCAGCGGGCCCGCATGCCGACGAAGTAGTCCGACTCCGTGAAGACGACGTCGGTCGTTCCCATGAGCGACATCATTCCCAGCAATCCCTGCGTCTCGGCGGATTCCGCGAGCTTTTTCGCGATTCTCTGCCACTTCGCGATCACTTCCGGCGTCGGAGAGGACGACGGGTTGATGAGCAGAAGAAACACGTACCACCCTCCGCTCATTCCCGACGAAAAATAACAGTCGCCGCTGATCGTCCTGTCCATATACTTCCCGAGAATCGCGTTCGCATTGCCGCTTCCCGGTGTCAGCGACGTAACCAGAGGCGCCGTCGCGTCCGGGTTGTCCGCATGGTACATCATCGCCGCGGACTTGAGGGATCTGAGATCGGAGACGATCCTCGTCGCCTCGGCCCTGTCCGACCCCGTTCCCATGATCAGAAGCATCGCGCCCGCCAGGATGCCGATGATGATGATGACGATCAGCAGCTCGACAAGCGTAAAGCCCCGCGTCCTTCGACCGGTCATTTCCGTTTTCACTCTTCATCCCTCCCCGAGATTTCCATTGCGCGCTGCATCGCCGGTTGCGTTCCTGCACGTTCTTCCCGTTGCCGGAAAAGATGGTTTCACCCTCCCTCTGAAAACACTCGCATAAAATAAAGAAAATACTCTATGATGGAAATCATATACTTTTACAGCGTGTCA
>CALFXN010000023.1 GCA_937957815.1 uncultured Synergistales bacterium | reverse complement strand
GCTCGCCGGTCGGACCAACGACGGTCGTATGGAGAGATTGGTACATATTGCTCTTCGGGTTCGCGATGTAGTCGTCAAACTGACCGGGAATGGGCTTCCAGATCGTATGCACGACTCCAAGCACCGTGTAGCAGTCCGCAAGGGAATCGACGACAACCCGAAGGGCAAGGAGGTCATAGAGTTGCTCGACCGGCAACCCCTTTCGGTTCATCTTTTCAAAGATACTGTAGAAGTGCTTTGCTCGCCCCTTGACCTTGCACGCGATACCTTCTTCCTTCAAACGTTGCTGAAGGATCTCCATTGCCTTCCGGACGGTCGTTTCACGCTCCGGAAGTTTCGTTCTCACACGGCGCCTGATCTCATAATACATTTCAGGGTCGGAGTACTTGAACGCGAGATCCTCGAGTCCGCGTTTGACCTGATAAATTCCGAGCCGATGCGCGAGCGGAGCGTATATTTCGAGCGTTTCCTTGGCGATGCGTATTTGCTTGTCCCGCCGCAGGGCTCCGAGGGTTCGCATATTGTGCAGTCTGTCTGCAAGTTTTATGAGCACCACGCGGATATCCTTTGCCATAACGACGAACATCTTCCTGAGGTTTTCGGCCTGGTAGTCCTCGAAACTCTTGAAAGGCAGCTTTCCGAGCTTCGTCACACCTTCCACCAACGTGACGACATCGTTGCCGAAGTCTTTCGCTATAGCTTCCTTCGACGTATCCGTGTCTTCGAGAACGTCGTGAAGGATCGCGGCTACGAGCGTATCGATGTCGAGCTGCATATCGGAGAGGATCGACGCGACATTGATCGAATGGACGATATACGGATCCCCCGTCGATCGTTTCTGTTCGCCATGGGACTGCGCGGCCAGCACGAGAGCTTCTCCGAGTTTCATGAGCTCTTCGCGCTTCAGGTAATGAACGCCTTTCGACCACAGTTCGTGCCACGCAAACTTGACGGAAATGGTCCGTTCGCTTTCGGGCAATCGTCCGAGGTAACTGTCGCGCAGTCGCGCAGAATCCTTTCTGTCAATCTGAAGGGATTCATCCGATTGCTCGTCGGAATCGATCCGTTCGATTTCCCCTACGTTTCCGAGAAGGTCAACCATGGCCTATCATCCTTCAGTTCCCGACGACGACGTGATCGAGAATAAACTGAATCCTGCGGCTTCCGCGCCACATATCGATCCTCGGATGAAAAACATAGCCGGACACGTCGTCACGGTCGACAAGCGATGTGCCGTTGAACGCGAGTAGCGATACTCCATCGACATCGATACGAACATGCTCTCCGGTCTTTCCGAGGGGGAAGATCCGTTCGTTCCCGCAGGTTTCGAAGAAGAACAACGGGCACGGGTTGCCCGTGCCGAACGGTGCGATGCACCCGACGGATTCCCATTCATCGAGGGTGATATCAGCCGGATTCCAGGCAAGTGCCGAAACGGCGGGAGGTACGATCCGCACCGTTTCGAGAAGCCCTTCGAGTCTGTCGCGGACGGAATTCCACAGAGAGCTGGAAACTGAAAACCCCGCGGCATATCTGTGTCCACCCCAGGCGAGCAGGTCTCCTGATACCGTATCGAGAATTTCCATCGCGTTTCCGCCTTCCGGCACACGCAACGTCCCCCGAACCGATCCGTTCGTCGGAGCGGCAAGGACGATCGGCGTGCTCTTTTCGTTGCAGAGGCGGCTGGCAACTCCGCTCAGAACCCCGATAGGCCAGTCTTCGCCGAAAAGGACCCGGGCACCCTCGCGTTCGCGTTGCATACCGATCTCCTGCGCGAGACGGCTTGAAATCGTCTGCCGTTTCCGATTCAGGGCGATCAGTGTCTCGATATCCTCTTCCATGCCGGACGCGCCAAGCATCACATTCACGGCGGTATCGGCGCATTCGAGTCGCCCTGCAGCGTTGAGACAGGGAATCACCTTCATGGCGAGGTGTTCCTCGTTCACGTTCGGGAGTTCGAGTCCGAGACGACGGATCAGGCGCATGATTCCGGGACGTGGAGAGTGCCGTATCCTGCAGATTCCGGAACGAACGATCGCACGGTTCATCAGGTCGAGCGGCATGCAGTCAGCAATAGTCGCAAGAGCCGCAAGATCCGACAAGGCGCTCAGACGACTCCGTGGAACGATTTCAAAAATCCAGGCCCACGCCCAGAGGAGGGACGCGGCGCACAGTCGCTTTCCCGCGGCGTTTCCATCAATCTGGGGGTTGACCGTCACTCTATAGGGGGGAACTTCGCCGGGCGTATGGTGATCGAAGACAATGACCCGGATCCCTTGGCGTGATGCTTCCTCGAGGACGATGCCGTCCTTTGTGCCACAATCGACGACAATAAGCGTATTGCACCCCATCTCCGCGAGAGAAGAAACGACGCGCCGATGGATGCCATACCCCTCGCTGTGACGCTCCGGGATGAAATAGCGCACTTCGCGGGATTTGTATTTCGCGAGTTCTACGGCGAGGACAGTAGCCGAAATTCCGTCGACATCGTAGTCTCCGTAAACGACGACATTTCCGAAAGAGGGAACGGAAAGCCATTCCTCCTTCGCGAGAAGGGCTCCCTTTCCAAGATCGACCTCGTCCATCAAAGAATCAAGGCTCGGGCTGATCCAGGCCCGAGCCCGATCGATTTCACCCTCGGAATCGAATCCCCGCATTTCAAGAAGCGCCGCGACGAGCGGTGAACATTGGAGCGTTTTCTCCAACGTCAGCGAAAACGGGCCCGGAGCATAAACCCTGAGTCGCGACGTTTCGCAAAAAGACGGCACCTAGCCTCCCTGGCTTTCGGGGGAAGAATGAAATTCTTCCTCCGCCTCCGCGGGCTCTTCCGCCTCGACAATACCCGACGTCTCAGACTCTCCATGCTCCTTTACGACGAAGGGCGCGCGATCCAGAACGTCGGGAGTCGTCCGTATGGCTTTCAGAATATCTGCACGTTCTTCTTCAAGGCGTGCAATACGGTCGGCCTGCTCGCGGATAACCCTCCGGAATCGGCCTCGTCCCTCGATATGCGCGGAAACGGACACGATCCACATCAGGACGCATCCGGCCGCAAAGACAGACACCTCCCAGACCCCCTGGGGTATCTGCCTGGTCCACACGAAAAAACGGACGGTCACGTCACCGGGATTCTGATAGGAAAAAATCGCGGAGAGCAGCATGGCAAAGGCAATCGCCACCGTGTAGCTTCTCATTCGCTTCTCCTCCTTGTTTTATTTCGTTACTGGCAAGTGCTTTTGAATCTTGTCAAGAAAATACGACTTATCTTCCCGTTCGAGACTTCGCAGGTATCGTTCCCGCTCACCGCGCGACCAGACCGGATCGTACAGATCGGCAAGAATTTTCGAATATCGATCGAGCCCGTCGGCGCAGGGGCCGCGGAGGATCGCATCCAGACCTTTGTGACACGGTTGCGCTCCATACGCATCGACGAGCGTGCGCAGGATCTCCGGGTGATCCAGGATCAGACAGGGACGAAGGAGGTTGTCGTCGTCATACGGCTGCGCGTTGCGGATGGCCGTAAAAAACGGGCTTCGCGCGATCTCGACAAGGCTCTTCTCGCGAACGGAATCGACAGCGAACGGAACGAAGACACACGGTTCGACACGCCCGTCAGATATGATATGCCAATATCGCTCACCGCCGGCCATACATCCGTCAACGAACGGACCGTCATTCCAGAAATCACCGAGAAAGATCGGGAAACGTCGGTCTTTCCTCCATTCCGTTACCTTTCGGTGCAGGGTGACCCGGTCCTCCGGTGAAGCCATATAGGACACATCAGGTTTCGTACCGATCGGAACGTACTGAAAGAACCATCCTACCATACACCCCAATCCGATCATCGTCTGAAGAAAATCGTCACTCAAAAGGTACGGAGCAGATACATTCGTAAACGTCGCGCTGAAACCGAAAATGATTCCGGCATCTTTCATCCGTCGAAACGCGGCAAGAACGGCATCGTAGATTCCTTTTCCACGCCGCAGGTCAGTCTCTCGGACTCCTCCCTCGACGGATACCATTGGAAGGACGTTACCGCATTCAGCGAGGGTCCCGATCATGGAATCATCGATAAGTGTCCCGTTCGTATAAACTTGGAAGATGCAATCGTCATGTTTTCGCCAGAGGTCGGGAAGATCCCTTCGCGTAAATGCTTCTCCCCCCGTGAACGTGAAGAAAAACATCCCGAGATTTTTCGCTTCCGTCAGAATCCTGTCGAGTTCATCGAAGGACAGCTCCGCTCTCGTATCGTACTGCCCTGCGTAACAACCACGGCAGTTGAGATTACACTTCATCGTAGGACTGATTACGAGAAAGTTCGGAAGGTGGACTCCGAGTTCCCGTTCTCTTCGGTCCCGGGTCCCGCGTCCAAGTACCATGAAATTGACGACGAGATTGTGCACGAGCTTTTCGAGGCATCGCGGGTTCGCTTCGCGCGCAACTCTCTTGACAACTCCAACGAAGGGATCATCTGCGTCGATCATATCGGCGAGAAGTGAGAAACTTTCCCTGTGGTACTTGGCCGGAGCAATGCCGGAAATAAACCGGAAGAGCGAAGAGAGTTCCTCCACCCGCTCTTCAGCGGCAAGGCGCAGAACCTTTTCTGCAATTTTCCGGGACACGAATCCCCCGGCTTTGTCGATCAATGAAATGGTCACATGCATCATCTCCTCCGTCATGACCACGTCGCGTATCGAAAAAACCAAGCGATGCCGGAATCATTCTATTCTCCAGTTCTTCCGAAGTAAACCCGACGATCCTGTATAAAAAAGGGACGGGCATGAACTTCATGCCCGTCCCCAGAAAGGCAGAATCCCTGTCAGGCTTTCTGCGGTGAGCGGATTGACCATTCCGCCAGCAGCGCAGCGGCGATGAAAATCGAACTGTATGTTCCAACCACGATTCCGATCAGCATTGCAAAAGAAAACGGACGGACCACGGGCCCCCCCATGAAGAAAAGGGCGAGAACGGGAAGAAGCGTCGTCAGCGAGGTGTTGATCGTTCGCGAGAGAGTTTCGTTGATCGACGCGTTCAGAACGGAAAGGAGCCCTGAATTCCTCACATCTTTCCAGTTCTCGCGAACTCTGTCGAGAACAACGATCGTATCGTTCAGCGAATATCCGACGATCGTCAGAATCGCCGCAATGAATGTCGATGACACTTCCATACCCGTCAGACTGAAGGCGCCTATCGTGATAACCGAATCGTGCACAAGAGCAAGGACGCTGACCACCGCGAAACGGAACTGGAATCGGACCGTGATGTACAGCAGAATGCCGATAAGTGCGATGCAAAGGGCAATGACGGCTTCCTGACGGAGTTCCGATCCGACGACCGGGCCGACTTTCTCGAAGCGAACGATCTTTGCCCCTGGGAAGGAGGTCTTTAACGTCTCGGCGAGCACCTTGCGATCGTCTTCCTTGTCGGCGACAATCCTTATGATGACGCCTTTGGAGCTGTAGGCTTGAATGACCGAGTTCGCCTGATTCGTCTTCGCAAGTGCGTTCCGAACGTCTGCAACGGATACATCCTTCTCGAATTCCACCTGAACGAGGTTTCCCCCGGTGAAGTCGATCCCGAGATTCAAACCGCGAACCATAAGAAAGATCAGGCTCGCCAAGATACAAACCGCGCTGATCGTCAGCGCGAGACGCCGTTTCCCCATGAAATCGAAACGTGTCGTTTTCATGTCCTCTCCCCCTCTTCAGGACCGCTGCGTCCGTACGCCGGAGAAGACTTGGAGCAGTGCCCGCGTCACCACGACGTTACAGAAAACGCTCGAAACGATACCGATGCTGAGTGTCACGGCAAAGCCGCGGACCGGACCGCTGCCGAAGTAATAGAGGACCGCAGCCGCAATCAGGGTTGTTATGTTCGAATCGAGAATCGTCGTCAAGGCTTTCTTGAATCCGGCATCGATCGCGGCGAGGCGCGTCTTTCCGGCTTTAAGCTCTTCCTTCATCCGTTCGTAGATGAGTACGTTTCCATCCACCGCCATGCCGATCGTCAGGACAACACCCGC
>CALFXN010000022.1 GCA_937957815.1 uncultured Synergistales bacterium | reverse complement strand
CTCCGAGGTGAGAATGGCCTTGACCCGCTCGAGCTCCCACACGGTTCTCACGAACGGCAGCATGACCCACACGTTGATGAGTCCATACTCCTCGCGAACTTTCCGGATCGCCTGACATTCAAGCCGGAATCCGGCCTCGTATTCAGGCGAAATGTAGCGGGATACTCCCCGCCACCCGATCATCGGGTTGTTCTCTTCCGGCTCGACGTCTTCGCCGCCCTTGAGTCCGCGGAACTCGTTCGTACGGAAGTCGCTCATCCGGACGACGATCGGACGCGGATAGATCGCCTGCGCGACGGCAGTGATACCCTCGGACATCTTGTCGACAAGGAGTTTGCCCTGTCCTGTCTTGACGAGGTACATCGGGTGTATGCCGACCATGTTCGTGAATATGAATTCCGTGCGCATGAGGCCGATTCCATCGAACGGCAGAGCCTGATACTTGCCGATGATCGACGGTTCGCCGAGATTCATGTAGATCTTCGTTCCGGTGACCGGAGCGAGCTGATGGACGAGATTTTCGCTCAAAATCGTCGCCGCGCTCGCATCGGCATGTTCTGTCGTCTTCTTCTCCTCGACTATCAGGTTTCCTTCGAAGACAACTCCCCTGGTCGCATCCACCGTTACGATCATGCCGTCTTTCAGGACGCCCGTTGCCGTCTTCGAACCGACGACACAGGGAATGCCGAGTTCTCTCGACACGATGGCCGCGTGACACGTGCGACCGCCTTCGTCCGTCACGACGGCCGCCGCCTTCCGCATCGCCGGAACCATATCGGGGTTCGTCATTCCCGTGACCATAATGTCTCCGGTGTTTATACGTCCGATTTCGTTCAGGTCCTTGACAAGGACCACTTTCCCCGCCGCGAGGCCGGGTGAAGCCGCGAGCCCGCGGACGAGCATTTTCAATTCCTGCTTCGGCGCTTCATGTTCCTGAGTATTCACTGCCGGTTCACCGCCTTTGAGCGTGGTTACGGGACGGGACTGCAGGATATACAGTTCAGACGTATCCTTGTCGAACGCCCATTCGATGTCCTGAGGAACCCCGTACAGTTTTTCTATTTTCATTCCTGCGTCCGCAAGAGTCAGAACCTCGGATTCACAGATGCTCGGGACGGCGATCTTGTCGGCGCCGAGATAATCCATCACGGCGACCTCCATAGTCCCAAGGTCGTCCGGGCGTTCTATGATCATGAGGTTCTTGTCGGAAATATGACGATCAACAACCTCGCGGCTTGTCTTGTCGATGGTGAATTCATCTGGTGTGACAATCCCGGCGACGACGGCCTCCCCCAATCCCCAGCTCGAGTTGATCATGATCTGATTCCGGTCGTTCGTAATCGGGTTCGCCGTGAACATGACACCCGACTTTCCGCTGTTGACCATCTTTTGGACGACCGCTGACAGCGATACGTCGAAATGGTTGTAGCCCTGCTTTTGTCTGTAGTACGTCGCGCGTCCGGTCCAGAGGGAGCTCCAGCAGCGTCGGACATGATTCGTTACGTGCTCGGCGCCTCGTATGTGAAGGTACGTATCCTGCTGACCCGCGAAAGAAGCGTCCGGAAGATCCTCCGCGGTCGCGGAGCTTCTGACCGCAACGCGCATGTTGTCCACAGAGGCTCTGCGGCAAAGCTCACGGTACGCGGTTTCGATATCGCTCCGGATCGCTTCCGGAATAGGAGTTTCGAGAAAGAGGCGACGGATATCGCCGCATTTGCAGTTCAGATCATCCGCGTCATCGTAGTTGATCGAACCGATGATCTCCCTGATCCTGTCGCCGATTCCGGCGGAGCTGACGAACTCCCTGTACGCTTCGGCCGTGACGCAAAAGCCCGGCGGAACGGCGACGCCGTGTCGCGTCATTTCGCCGAGGTTGGCCCCCTTGCCGCCCACCAGGGGGATATCGCCCTTCCCTATTTCAGAAAACCAGCGCACAAAGTGGTACGTCGCCATAATACCTTCTGCCTCCTATCTCAGATTCGGTCATTTTATCCGTCCGAGCGCGGCATGAGCGGCCGCAAGCCGGGCGACAGGAACTCTGAAGGGGGAACAACTCACATAGTCGAGGCCGATCGAATGACAGAACGCGATGCTCTTCGGATTTCCTCCGTGTTCGCCGCAGATTCCGATGGAAAGGGCCGGATTCTTTGAGCGCCCCTTGTCGACCGCGATTCTCATAATCGCGCCCACTCCCTCGCGGTCCAGTTCGTGGAACGGATTTACGGGCAGGATTCCCCGCTCGACGTAGACGCCGAGAAATTTGCTTTCCGCGTCGTCCCGCGAGAATCCGAACACCATCTGCGTCATGTCGTTCGTTCCGAAGCTGAAGAAATCGGCCTTTTCCGCAAGGCTGTCCGCAATGAACGCAGCTCTGGGAACTTCGATCATCGTCCCGATCGGACAGTGGATCTTGTGCCCGAATCGTTCTTCGTAATCGACCGCGATCGCCTCGATGTCACGACGCAAGGACGCCATTTCCTCGATGGAACCGACAAGCGGGATCATGATTTCCGGGCGCGAATCGCATCCATCCTTGTGAACGAGCATCAGCGCATCGTATATGGCGCGAACCTGCATGAAATAGATTTCAGGGAAAACGATCCCGAGCCTGCATCCGCGGAAACCCATCATCGGGTTTGCCTCTTTCAGGGAATCCAGCTTGATGAGCATCTTCCGGAGAGCGTCCGCTTCTATTGTAATGCCTTTTCCATTCTTTTCCAACTCCAGCAGCTGCTCTTTAAGCTCCTCCTCCTTGGGAAGGAACTCGTGAAGCGGCGGATCGAGCAGTCTGATAATCACCGGAAGCCCCTTCATATTACGGAAGATTCCTTCAAAATCCGCCATTTGCATTCCGTGAAGCGTATCGAGCGCCGCCTTGCGTTCCCGTTCGGAATCCGCCACAATCATCCGGTGCATGATCGGGAGCCGCTCCTCGGCCATGAACATGTGCTCCGTTCTGCAAAGCCCGATTCCTCTGGCGCCGAATCCGCGCGCCCTCCTTGCGTCTTCGGGAGTATCGGCGTTCGCCCAGACCTGGAGTCTGGAAATCTCGTCGGCCCACCCGAGGATCCGCTCGAATCCTTCCGAGAATGACGGTTCAACGAGCGGAACTGCCCCTTTGAGGACCTTTCCGGATGTCCCGTCCACCGTGATCGTGTCACCCTCGTGGATCATCATTTCCTGCGCAAAAAGAATCTTCTGTTCAATGTCTATGGTAATGTCTTCGCATCCGCTGACGCACGGCTTCCCGAGCCCCCGGGCAACGACTGCCGCGTGGCTCGTCATTCCGCCGCGGCTCGTCACCACGCCCTCAGCCGCGAAGAGACCGTGAATGTCGTCCGGATTCGTTTCCGGGCGGACGAGAATGACCTTCTTTCCTTCTTTCTGCATTGCGACCGCATCGTCCGGATCGAACGCTACAACCCCGACGCCGGCGCCGGGAGAGGCGGGGAGCCCTCGGGCGATGACTTCGGCGGTCGTCCGCGGATCGACCTGTTTGTGAAGAAGGTTTTCAACCTGTTCCGGTGAGACGCGTGAAACAGCGGTCGTCCTGTCGATCATTCCGGAATCGAACAGATCGACCGCAATCTGTACGGCGGCCTGTGCGGATCGTTTCCCGCTCCTCGTCTGCAGAATGAAGAGCTTTTTCCGTTCGATCGTGAACTCTATGTCCTGCATGTCTCCGTAAAACCGCTCGAGCTGTTCGCAGACGTTCGAGAGTTCGGCATACATATCCGGCATGACGAAACGAAGCTCGTCGATCGGGAGCGGCGTCCGAATCCCCGCGACGACATCCTCTCCCTGCGCGTTTACGAGAAACACACCATAGATCTTGTTTTCGCCGTTCGACGGACTTCGCGTGAAACAGACGCCGGTTCCGCAATCCTCACCGAGATTGCCGTAGACCATCGAGACGATATTGACGGCGGTACCGAGCGTATCCGAAATGCCGTGAAGCTTCCGGTACGTCTTCGCGCGCTGATTGTCCCAGCTTCCGAAAACGGCTTCGATCGAAAGACGGAGCTGTTTCCAGGGATCCGTAGGAAGCGTGTGCCCCGTCTCGTCCCGATAGAGCGTCATATACGACGCGATAAGCGATTCGAGCGCCTCGGCCGGAATCTCGAAGTCGAACCTGACACCGAGAGTGTTTTTCGTTCGTTCCAGAATCGCCTCGAAGCGCTCCGAAGGGATCCCGTCGACCACGTTGCCGTACATCTGGATGAAACGACGGTAACTGTCGAGCGCAAAACGGCGGTTTCCCGATGTCGCCGCCAGGAATTCCACTGTTTCGGCATTCAGGCCGAGGTTCAGGATCGTGTCCATCATTCCGGGCATGGAGATCGGAGCCCCGGAGCGAACGGAGACGAGAAGCGGTTCCGGTCCGGCGCCGAACTTCTTCCCCGTTTCTTCTTCGAGGAGGCGCACGTGCCGTTCGATGTCCTGCCAAATGGAATCGAGAAAGGTCCGGTCGGAATTATATGCGGAGCATGCCTCCGTAGTGATGATAAAGCCCGACGGAACTGGGAGGCCGTTTCGTGCCATCTGGGCGAGATTCGCGCCCTTGCCGCCGAGAAGAGAGACCATCTCCCGGCTCCCTTCCTGAAAACGGTACACATAGGTCTTTTCCACCACGATGAATTCACCTCCGAGAGTGTTATATCGCCGCTTCGTTTGGCTCGTTACCCTTCCTGGACGATGCTGAGGATTTCCTGTGCCGTCTCTTCGATTGCCCTCATGGTGACATCGACTATCCTTACGTGAAGGCGCTCCATGAGATTCCTCGCGTAATCGAGTTCCTTGCGGACGCGTTGCTTTTCGGTGTACGCCGAATCCTTCGGAGAAAGTCCGAGCATCATCAGTCGCTTCGTTCGCAGTTCGACGAGCTTTTCCGGAGAGATGACGAGGCCGACAATCTTTTTCGGATCTGCTTCGTAAAGTTCTTCAGGGACTTCGAGCTCCGGTACGAGGGGGATGTTGGCGGTCATGATTCCCTTGTGCGCGAGGTACATCGAGAGCGGCGTCTTGCACGTTCTCGATACTCCGATCAGGATCAGTCCGGCCTTGTGAAGGAGTTGAGGATTGCTGCCGTCGTCGCAGTTGATCGTAAACTCGACGGCTTTCACCCTCCTGAAATATTCTTCGTCGAGCGTATGCGACAATCCCGGCTCCTCGCGCGGTTTCTTTTCCAAAAGATCCGAAAGCGCACCGAGCAGCGGACCGAACAGGTCGATGCAGGGGATTCCCTGACGCTGCGCTTCATTTACGACTCTGAGCCGGATTTTTTCGTTGACGAACGTACACACGAGCAGGGCTTTTTCTTCCACGGCCTTCGAGACCACGATGTCCGCCTCGTCGAGACTCGTAACATACCGAAAACGCCGGATCACCACCGAATCGGCGTTGAATTGCCGCGACGCCGCCTTCGCGACGCTTTCCGCCGTTTCTCCCGTGAAATCCGATACGACAAAAACGGGTACCGAAACATGGAGCCGATTCACGCCGTCGCCTCCCGGAACGGGAACATCATCCGCGCAGTACATCGAGGATCTCCTGCGCGGTCTCTTCGACCGCTTTACCCGTAACGTCGTATACCCGGCAATGAAGCTCCTTCAGCACTCGCTTCGCGTGATCGAGCTCACGAAGGACGCGTTCGGTGCTGGCGTATGTCGAAGCTTCCGGATTCAGCCCTATCATCCTGAGGCGTTCCTGGCGGATCCTGATCAGCGCATCGTCCCGGATGATGAGTCCCACGAGTCTGCCGGCCGGGATCGTCCGCACGATCTCCGGCAAATCGACTTCGGGAATCAGGGGAATGTTCGCGACCTTGTAGCCCTTGTTCGCAATATACATCGAGAGCGGCGTTTTCCCGGCGCGGGACACTCCGAGAACGACCAGATCGGCCAGAGGAATCGACTCCGGGCTTTTTCCGTCGTCACACTTGATTGCGAATTCGACAGCCTTGATCCTCCGGAAATACTCTTCGTCCAGACGCCGCAGAAGTCCGGGAGTCTCCGAGGGCGCGTATCCCGCGCGCTCTTCGAGCGTATCGAGAAGCTGCCCCATAAGATCGATGCAGGGTATTCCCCGGACTTCGGCCTCTTCCGCCATCTTGCGACGAAGCTCTTTCGCGACCAGCGTTCCGACGATGAGAACTTTCTTTCCCGCAACCTTTTCGAACACGTCAGACAGTTTCTCGTCGGAATCGATATACCGAAACCGCGAGACGTTCGCGAATGCCGCGTCAAACTGACTCATCGCCGCATGCGCGACATGCTCGGCAGTCTCTCCCGTAGAGTCGGAAACGATTATCAGGTCGACGGCGTTCATTTTTCCCCCTTCAGCACCCCGATGTCGCCCACTTTGATAAAGAGGCGGTGGCATCTGTCAAGGAGGAGGAGTCTGTTTTTCCGGACCTCCTCTTCCTTGTCCATCACAAGGACATCCTCGAAAAACCGCGCGATCGCCGGTGACAGTTCCGCAAGCAGACCGGTGAGTCCGGTCCAGTCAGACGCTTCGAGCGCTTTTCCCAGCCTCGGTTCCAGAGCTTCGATTTCCTGATTGAGTGCCTTCTCGGCATCCTTCCGGAGGAGATCCGCCGAGACATCCGCTCCCGAAGTGACGCCGGATCCCTCTTTTGCGAGAATGTTCCGGACTCGTACCGCAGACGTGACGAGGGAGGAGAACCACGGCTGCGCCTGTACTTCGGAAAGCGCGTTCAGGAAGCGTAGCGCCTGGAACGGACGATTGCCCGCCACCGATACCGCGAGGGACGCGATTTCGTGGGACGCCCCGCGCTCCTTCAGCTGGATAAGGAGGCGCTGCTGCAGGAATGACAGGACGGCATCGCGGATATCGTCACTGGTTCCGCAGATGCGCGCTGCCTCGCAGACGCACGAATGCACGTCGAAGTCGAGGTTCAGTCCGAAAAGGATTTCGTTGATGCATCGTGCCGCCCGCCGCAACGCATAGGGATCCTGCGATCCGGTCGGAGCGAGCCCTATTCCGTGGCAGGCAACGATAATGTAGATCCGTTCCGCCATTCCGAGAATCGCCCCCGCCAACTCCTTCGGGAGCGCGTCTCCCGCGAATTTCGGCAGGTACTGCTCGTACAGCGCCCTGGCGATCACGTCGGGTTCCCTGTCGCGCAAAGCGTATTCACGCCCCATGACTCCCTGGAGTTCCGGAAATTCGTAGACCATTTCGGACACGAGATCGGCTTTTGAAAGGAACGCCGCCCTTTCGACGGACGGAAGCAGTTCACCGTGTCCCAGAGTCGACGTGATCCACAACGCAAGCTGCTGCGTCTTTTTCACCTTTTCGTAAACGGATCCGAGTTTTTCATGGTAAATGACGTTTTTCAATTCTTCGACCCTTCCGGAAAGCGAGCGTTTCAGATCCTCCTTCCAGAAGAAGGCCGCGTAGATCGGAAGAGCGTCGTGTAGGGAAAGAGTGTAGATCTCGGTGG
>CALFXN010000021.1 GCA_937957815.1 uncultured Synergistales bacterium | reverse complement strand
AGATAAGGCCACGTGACTGGAGTTCAGACGTGTGCTCTTCCGATCTGACGGCGTCGCCTCTGACGGTGCCTGGAAAGAAGGTCGCCTTGCCGACGAATCCTGCCGTGAAGACGGACGTCGGGTTCCGGTAGATCTCCTGCGGCGTCCCCGTCTGGACGATCTTGCCCGCGCGCATGACGACGATCCGGTCGGACAGGCTCATGGCCTCGACGCGGTCGTGCGTGACGTAGATCGCCGTGATGGCGAGGGAGCGCTGGAGTTTGCGGATCTCGACGCGCATCTGCTCGCGCAGCAGCGCGTCGAGGTTCGAAAGTGGCTCGTCGAGGAGCAGGACTCCGGGTTCGACGATGAGCGACCTCGCGAGGGCGACGCGCTGCTGCTGCCCTCCCGAGAGCCGGGAGGGAGGCCGGTCCCCGTATCCCGCGAGTCCGACCATCGCGAGCATGTCGTTCACGCGTGCGGTCGTCTCGGGCGTTGGGATCTTCCGGAGCTTCAGCCCGTACGCGACGTTCTCGCGGACGTTCATGTGCGGGAAGAGCCCGTAGCTCCGGAAGACCATCGCGGTGTCGCGCCGGTTCGGCGGCAGGGGAGTCACGTCCTCGCCGCCGATGAGGATCCGTCCCGATGTGGGGAGTTCGAACCCCGCGACCATCCGGAGCGTCGTCGTCTTGCCGCAGCCGGACGGGCCGAGGAGCGTCACGAGTTCTCCGGGCGCGATGTCAAGCGACACGTCGCTGACGACGATGTTTTCCCGACCCGTCGAGGGATCGCGGAAGGCCTTCGTGACGTTTTCGATCCTGACGGATTTCGGGGCGCGCCGTTCTCCGGACGGGGGCATTCGAATCCTCTCCTTATCGCGACAGCAGTGTCTTGTCGAGGTTCCGGTTGCGTCCGACGAGAAGGCGCATGAGCCCCATCGCCGCGAGGACGATGACGATGAGCGCGGTGGCGAGGACGCTCGCGAGGCCGAACCGGAGGTTTTCCGAGAAGTTGTAGATCAGGACCGTGACGTGGTACCAGCGGGCCGAGATCAGGAAGATCACGGCGCTGACTGCCGTCATCGAACGCACGAACGTGTACGACAGGCTCGAGATGAACGCCGGCCGCAGCAGCGGCAGGATGATGTCGCGGAAGACGCGCGGCGCGTCGGCCCCGAGGTTCTGCGCGGCCTCCTCGATCGACGGATCGATCTGCCGGAGCGCCGCGACGCCGCCTTCGACGCCGACGGGCAGCTCGCGGATCACGTAGTTGATCACGATGATCGCGGCCGTGCCGACGAGAAGGACGGGCGGCTTGTTGAACGCGAGGATGTAGCTGATGCCCATGAGCGTCCCCGGCAGCGCGAACGGCGTCATGATGCCGTATTCGAGAAGGCGCTTGAATGCGAAGGCGCGTCGCGTGAGGATCGCCGCCGCGACCATCGAGAGGACGCCCGCGATCGGCGTCGCCATCGCCGCGAGCGTGACGGTGTCGATCAGCGCGTCGCGCCCGCGCTCGAACGCCTCGCGGATGTTCACGAGGCTGAAGGAGTAGTCCACGCCCCAGTTCTTGACGAAGCATCCCGCGATGATCGTCCCGTAGAGGGCGGCGAGGAAGATCACGACGCCCCAGACCGCGATCGCGAGGATGCGGCGGACGCCGGGCGAGACGATCTCCGTGATCCGGGCCGAGGGCTTGCCCGTGACCGTGACGAACGACTTCCGCGCGACCCACCGGCGCTGCGCCGTGAAAGCCGTCAGCGTCGGCAGCAGCAGCAGGATCGACAGGGCCGCGCCCGTTCCGAGGCGGTTCATCCCCGTCACTTCGATGTAGGCCTCGACGGAGAGAACGTGGAAGTCCCCCGCGAGGATCAGCGGATTCGCGAAGTCCGCGAGCGAGTTCGTGAAGACGAGAAGCCACGCACTGAGCAGCCCCGGAACCGCGAGCGGCAGCGTGACGGTCCGGAACGTGCGCAGGCGCGACGCGCCGAGATCCATCGCCGCCTCCTCGAGCGTCGAGTCGATCCCTTCGAGGATTCCCGCGAGCGTCAGGAACGCGATCGGGAACATCCCCATCGTCTGGACGAGAACGAGGCCGGTCAGGCCGTAGACCGAGACGTCGTGGAGGCCGAGAAGCTGTTTCGTGACGAGGCCGTTGTTGCCGAAGAGCAGGATGACCGACAGCGTCAGCGAGAACGGCGGCGAGATGACGGGCATCGTCGCGGCGGCCGTGAGGAGGCGCTTGCAGCCGATCGTCGTTCGGCCGACGACGAAGGCGAAGAGGAATCCGAGGAGCGTCGACGCTGTGGCCGTCAGCGCGCCGAGGAGGATGCTCCCCCGGAGCGCGGCCATATAGCGCCCTTCCGTGAAGACGGACTTCCAGACGTCCCAGGTGAAGGATCCGTCGGCGCGGACGAGCGTGAGCCGTCCGGCCTCGTACAGCGGGTAGGCCGTGAAGACGCCGACGATGACGAAGAGCGTCAGGACAACGGCCGTCAGCGCCGGGTCGCGGGAGAACCGCGCGATGGCCAGGACGGCCGCGAACGCGGCGGTCGCGAGGAGCGCGAAGAGGCGCAGCAGAAAGACGAACCGGTCGGACCCGTCCGTCCGGAACGCGAACAGGGCGACCCCCGTCACGTCGCCGGCCGCCCCGTGAAGCGGCGCGAAGACGAAGATGCGTTCGGGACTTCCGTCGGTCGGGCGGTGCGTGAACCGGTAGGGTTCGTCGTAGCCGACGCTTTCGATTCCCTTCGCGACATCCGGGATCGGCGCGGTCATCAGCGACGCGAGGGAAGGATCCGTTGAGACGATCGAAGCGGATCCGGAGGGTTTCCCGGCTTCGGGGAACCCCTCCGTCACGGCTGCGTCGAAATCCCGCTCCGCCCCGGAGAGTCGCTTCCCCCAGGCGATGCGCTCCTCCTGAGACGCGGGAACCGAAGCGGCGATGGAGGCGACCGTTCCGCGGATCCGCCCGTCGCGCGCTCCCGTGTAGGCGATCTCGAGCGTCCGCCAGACCCACGCGTCGGCCGCGGCGAAGACGGCGAGCGCAAGCAGCAGCACGATCAAGCCCTTCAACGGGAGGCGCGAGGGAGCGGGATTCACGGACACCGTCGCCGTTCCTTTCGGACCGAAGTTCGGGTTACTTCGTCTGGGCCTTGCCCGCGGCCGGAACTTCGGCGTTCCACTTCTCGAGAAGCCGCGCCTTGTTTTTCGCGTCCCACTGATCGTCCTGGTCGACGAGCTTCATCTTCGAAAGCTCGAAGCCCGTATCGGTCGCGACGGCCTCGCTCGAAAGCGGGATCACGTACCACTTCGCGATGATTTCCATCGCCGCCTTGCCGAGAATCCAGTCGTAGAGCTTTTTTGCCTGAAGTGCGTCGGGACCGCCTTTCACGAGCGACATCGACGCGGTTTCGAATCCGGTGCCGTCGGAGGGGATCGTGATCTCGACCGGAGCGCCTTCCTTTTTCAGCTTGATCTGGTCGTGCAGGTAGCCGATCGCGACCGGAATCTCTCCGATGGCGCAGCTTTTGCCGGGCGCGGCACCGGATTTCGTGTACTGGTCGACGCTTTTGTCGAGCTTCTTCATGAAGTCGAACGCCTTGCCTTCGTCGCCATGCACGCGGATGAGCGTCGTGACGACGTTGTAGGCCGTGCCTGACGTGCCGGGGTTCGCCATGCGGACTTTCTTTTCGTACTCGGGCTTCAGCAGGTCGGCCCATGATGTCGGCGGCGTAATGCCGAGCTCTTGGGCGCGCTTCGTGTTCGTCGCGAACGAAATGGGGCCGATGTACAGACCGATCCAGTTGCCGTCGGGGTCGCGGTATTTTGCCGGAATCGTTTCCGCCGCGCGCGAACGGTAGGGAACGGTGAGTCCCTTCGCCTTGGCGTCGATGTGAAGCGTGCCGACGCCGCCGACCCAGATCGAGACCTGGGGATTGGCTTTCTCGGCTTCGATTCGCGCGACGGCCTCTCCCGTCGTCAGGCGGATCCACTCGACGTGGACTCCGCTCTTCTTTTCGTACGTCTCGAAGAGCGCCTTCGCGAGCGGTTCCTCGAGCGTCGTGTACGCCTTGACCGAATCGGCGGCGGCGGCGACGGACGACGCGAGAAGCGACAACGCGAGAACCGTGAGCGGCAACAGCTTTCTTCCGATCATTACGGATACCCCTCCCCTGAGATTGAATTTCGATTCTTCCGGGGGGACTTTCCCGAAAGACGAAACACGCCCCGGACATTACCGCACAGAATATACGCCCTGTTCCGGAGAGTGACAAGTGCTGCGGAAGGCGGTGAATGCTACAATCGTCATCACCGGAGAATCCGGCATGGGTCGAAAGGGGAGGGAGGCGGCAGGCGTGGATCGGACGTACAGGAGCAGCAGTGTCCGCCAGCTGTCGGCACTGGTCAGGAACGCGCTTCCGCGCGGCGCGGAAGCCCATTTCCGCTTCGCGGAACTCTCGCGTCGCTGGACGGAGGTCGCGGGGCCGGTGCTCGCGCCCATCACGTTTCCAGTGCGCGTGGAAGACGGCTGCCTCGTGATCGCCGCGACGACGCAGGCCGTCGCTCACCGGACGATGCTCGACGGACGGCGCATCTGCGAGCGGGCCGAGCGGAGCTTCGGAATAGCGCTTCGAGGCGTCCGGCCATTTGTCGGACGGATCCGCCCGCCCCGGAGGGAAGCGCGCATGCAGACATCGCGACCCGTGACGATACCGGGCGACCGGGATGCGTTTCTGCGCTACCGGGAAGCGTTCCGGGGCCGCATCGCGGAACCGTCCGTCGCGGACGCCCTCGCGTCGCTTGCCGCGACGCTCGCCGCGCGGAAGGGACTGAGGCGGCGATGAATGGAAGTGAGACGCGTGGAGCGCGTGGTATGGGACATTGTATCCAAGGATGCCGGGAGCTTCCATTTTGCGTCGATTTACGATAAAGTCTTTGTGAAAGATATTTCCAAAATCCATGTTGCGGAGGCGATAGGAATGATGCGGCGAGTGACAGGGAAACGGAGCGGCATGAGGCTCGTAATTGCGGTGACGGCGCTGTTGTGCGTGATGTTTGCGGCGGGCTCGGTGTTTGCGGCCCCCAAACAGCTCACGCTAGCGACCGGCGGAACGGCCGGGACGTACTACCCTCTGGGCGGAGCGATCGCGCAGATCATCAGCACCAGGACGGGACTCGTGAACATTACGGCTCAGTCGACCGGGGCCTCCGTCGAGAACATGAACCTCATCGGCGCGGGCGACGTCGACATCGCCATCGTCCAGAA
Source organism: uncultured Synergistales bacterium (assembly GCA_937957815.1). GTDB lineage: Bacteria > Synergistota > Synergistia > Synergistales > Aminobacteriaceae > CALFXN01. The sequence continues at coordinate 12,414 of CALFXN010000021.1, read as the reverse complement.
CGACATCGCGCACTACGCCTATAACGGCATCGAGTTCTTCAAGACGAAGAACGCCAACTTCAGCGCGATGGCCCGGATCTATCCCGAGATCATCCAGACCGTCACCCGCAAGGACAGCCCGATCGACAGCGTGAAGGACTTCAAGGGCAAGAAGATCTCCGTCGGAGCCCCGGGAAGCGGTAACGAGGCCAACGTCCGCCAGATCACCGATGTCTTCGGAATGACCTACAAGGACTTCGAGGCCCACTTCCTTTCCTATGCCGAAACCGGCGACCACTTCAAGGACAAGCTCATCGACGCCTTCATGTTCACGACCGGCGCGCCGAACTCCGCGATTCAGGACATCGCGACGCTCCATCCCCTCAAGTTCGTCGAGATCAAGGGGGCCGACAGGGATCTTCTCATGAAGAAATATCCGTTCTTCGCGGCTGAGGCGATTCCCGCGAACACGTACAAGGGACAGGACAAACCTGTCGAGACCGTCGCGGTCCAGGCGATCCTGATCGTCGCGAACAACCTGCCGGAGGATATCGTCTACGCGATGACGAAGGCGCTCTTCGAGAACAAGAAGGAGATCGCGCAGGCGCATCACAAGGGAAACAGCATCGATCCCAAGAGAGCGCTCGACGGAATCACGGTTCCGGTGCATCCTGGCGCCCTGAAGTACTACAAGGAGATCGGCCTGGTCAAGTAAGGTTCGGACTTTTTTCGATCCGAAGGAGCCGGGGAGGGGAGGGCAGCCCCCCCCCGGCGTTTTTGACTTGCTGTTCGGGAAAGAGGGAGGCGTTAATGGAACGACGTATTCGGCGCCGGTTGACGGCGGTTCTGATTTCATGCTCCGTTTTCGTGCTTCTGTCCGCGATCGTTCCGATCCTGACGGTTCGGAACGCCTCGGGGACTCTTCTCCGGATCTTTCCGCTCGGCGCGGGGGATTCTTTCATCATCCGGTACACGCATTCCGTCGCCCGTCGCCCGGTCCGGGAAATCTTCACCGCCGCGCGGGACGGCGGACTGCTTCTCAGGGAGACGACGTTCGATGCCTTCGGCGCCGGGTTGCCCTTCGAACCGTATGATGCGGAGCGCTTTCTTGTCGAACGTGACGTCTTTCGGGTGGTGGGAATGCGGCGTCGGTTCCCGAGCGTGACCGTCCGGGTCGGACGTGTGGCGGAACACGCATTGCTGCTGCGGGGGAACGAGACGCCGCTGCGTGCGTGGGAGAAACCGGGGGGCAGCCTGACGTTCGGGGTTGAGTTCCGTCCGGTATTCTGGATAGCATTTCAGGAGGTATTGCAGTGAGCGAAGAAAAGAAACAGTCCGGGGAAGAAACGAAGACCATCAATGTCGACGAGATTCTCGCGAAGTACGACAAGGAGTCCACGTTCCGCGTCCTGACCGGATCGTGGGCGCAGATCGTCAAGATCCTCTGCGTCTGCTTCTCGCTGTATCAGCTCTACACGGCGGCGTTCGGCGTCTTTCCTGCCCAGATCCAGCGAGCCGCGCATCTCGCGTTCGCGATGCCGCTCATTTTCCTGCTCTATCCGGCGACATCGAAAGGATCCCGTTCGTCGATCCATCCGCTCGATATCGTCCTCGCGATTCTCGGAACCGCGATCGGCCTTTATATGGTGATCTTCTACGAAGACATCGTCCTGCGGGGCGGTCTGCCGACGATGCTCGATCTTACCTTCGCGGCTCTCGCCGTCCTTCTCGTGCTCGAAGGGTCTCGGCGCGTCGTCGGCGCGCCGATTTCCATCATCGCAACGATATTCATCGCGTACGCCCTGCTCGGTCCCTATATTCCGGGAATGCTCGGGCACAGGGGCTTCGCGATGAAACGGATCCTGAACCACCTCTACCTGACGACGGAGGGCATCCTCGGATTGCCGCTCGGCGTCTCCGCGACGTTCGTCTACCTGTTCATCCTGTTCGGCGCATTCCTGCACAAGAGCGGCCTCGGCAAATTCTTCATCGACCTCGCCCTTGCGGCCACGGGACACACGGTGGGCGGCCCCGCGAAGGTTGCGGTCATGGCGAGCGGTCTCTTCGGGACGATTTCCGGAAGTTCGGTCGCGAATGTCGTGACGACGGGAACCTTCACGATCCCGCTCATGAAAAGCATCGGATACCCGCCGTTCTTCGCGGGGGCGGTCGAAGCGGCCGCTTCGACCGGTGGACAGCTCATGCCCCCGATCATGGGAGCGGCGGCGTTCGTCATGTCCGAATTCATCGGCGTTCCCTACGTCAAGATCGCGATCGCGGCGGCGCTCCCGGCCGTGCTTTACTATCTCGCAGTCGCGCTGATGGTCCACATGGAGGCCAAACGTCTCGGGCTCAAGGGGCTGCCGCGGGAGACGCTCCCTAACGCGAAAAAGGTTCTCAAAGAGGGCGGTCATCTGCTGATCCCGCTCGGCGTCATCATCTACATGCTCGTCGCGGGGTACACGCCGCTTCGCGCGGCGCTCGTCTGCATCATCGCAACGGTCGTGGTCGCCATGATGCGAAAGAGCACGCGCCTGAAGTTCTCCGATATCATGCAGGCCCTCGAGGACGGCGCGAGAAGCGCGCTCGGCGTCGCCGCCGCCTGCGCGTGCGCCGGAATCATCATCGGCATCGTCACGCTCACGGGACTCGGTCTCAAGATGGCGAACGGCATCATCCTGCTGGCCGGAGGGAGTTTCTTCTTCACGCTCGTCTTCACGATGGTCGCATCGATCATCCTCGGAATGGGACTTCCGACAACGGCGAAGTACATCATCCTCGCGTCGATGGCCGCGCCGGCCATTCAGAAGTTCGGTGTCCCGCCGATGGCCGCGCACATGTTCATCCTCTATTACGGAATCATCGCGGACCTGACGCCTCCGGTCGCGCTCGCTGCGTACGCCGGAGCCGGAATCGCGGGCGCGAACGCGATGAAGACCGGGTGGACATCGCTCCGGCTCGCCATCGCGGCGTTCCTGATCCCGTTCATCTTCGCGTACAATCCGTCGCTTCTGATGATCAACACGACCGCGATGGAGGTCATTTTCGTCTCGACGACGGCCCTGATAGGAGCGTTCTGTCTTGCCGTATCGGGAGTCGGTTTCTGGCGCGGCAAACTCACGATCGTTGAGCGCGTCGCCGTCTTCGCGGCTGCGCTGCTTCTGATCAAGCCGGGGATTACGACGGACATCATCGGCGTCGTGATCGTTGCGGCCGAATGGTGGTATCAAAAGACCAAATTCAGGGATGCGTGACGGCTGAAACCGGAAAAATAGAGAAAACGAAAGAACGAAGGGCGGCTCGCTCAGGCGAGCCGCCCTTTTTATGTTCCACGGATGGCCGGGTGCGGCTGACATGAAGCCCCGGATATCGCGGGAAGACGGCGCATGACAACGGAGTGGAAAGGAGATAGACTGGTTTCGCCGGAAAACGGGCGCCGGAAAAAGCGTACCGAACCATTGACATGAACTGACATCTGGAGGTGACCCCGCATGAAAACGAAAGGATGGAACGCGTGCGCAGCCGCGCTGCTGATCGTCCTGGCCGGAGTGTCCGCGGAAGCGGCGTCGAGGTTCGACGAACTCGCGGCGCGATACGAGACGACATGGGCGGGCAACGAGGCGGCCGTCTCGTTGCGTCTTCGCCTCGCGGCTCTGGCGGAGAACGTATCGCCGCTCGACCTCAGGGATTCGCTCCTGCGTGGAGACATGTCGCCGGAGCAGCGGGCCGCGAACGCGCTCGCCCTGCTCGATTCCCTCGTGCCCGGCGGAGATCCAGCCCGCTGGAACGAAGTCGCCGGATTCTGGAGACCGCGGGAGATTCCGAAACCTCTCGCGGCCGTCGACGCCCTGTTCGTCGCCGTGTCCGCCCTTTCTCCGATGGACGATCCCGGAGCGCCATGGCTCGCGAGAAAACTCCTTCTCGCGTTTCTCTCGAATCCGGCCGCGGCGCTGCTCTTCGCGGACCATTGCCCCGCGGAATACGCGATGGCCATCGATCTCCTCGCCCGGAAGGGAGTGCTCCCCCCACACGGCGTCTGGCGAAAGGGAGATATCGTCGGCAGGTTGCCGCTCGCCCGCGAGGTTCGCGGATTCGTCACGCGCGACCGCGCGTTCGCTGAGGGAATGACGTTTCTCGATGCGGTCGGGAGACCCGTCCCGAACGGAACGTACGCGTGGGACCGCACGGAGGGGCGGGTCTACGAAGTGGTCGAAGACAGGAGTTTCTGGATGCGGCGGTAGGAGGAAAGCGATTCCGGAGGGCCGGGTGTATAATAGGACGATGAATGTCAGACAATCAGCAGACGGAAAACAGCGAATCAGAACGCTCATCGTCGAAGACGACCTGATGCTCCTCAGAATCTACGAGACACTGCTGTGGTCGGCGGAATCCTTCGAGATCGTCCGCACGACCGCGCGCGGAGAAGACGTCATGGACCATCTGTTCTCGGGCGACATCGACCTCGTGATCCTCGACCTCCACCTGCCGGGAATGGAGGGCATCGACGTCCTCCGACTGGTCCGTTCGTGGGGACATCCGATCGACGTGATCTGCGTTTCCGGGGAACAGTCCACGGGGACGATCGCCGAGGCGGCGAGACTCGGCGCGTTCGACTACGTTCTCAAGCCCTTCACGTTCGAGCGGTTTCGCTAGACGCTCGACGCGTACCGCTCGTACAGACTCCGTGTATCGACGCGGTGCCTTGCCGGGTGTCAGGACGACGCCGATGCGATCCTCCGCCGCACGAAGCAGACATCCACGCCAGGAAGTCTGCCGAAGGGGTTGCAGCAGACGACGCTCGATCTCGTCACGAGTGCGTTGCGCGAGGCGCTTGGCCCCATCTCGCCTTCCGATATCGCCGAGCGGCTTTCGTTGTCGCGTGCCACGGTGGGACGATACCTCGACTTTCTCACCGAGAGCGGAGTGGCGCGGTGCGAGCCGGAATACGGCAGGACCGGGCGCCCCGTGATGCGCTACCGGCTGCTCGGGTAAGGCTGAAGGAGGGGCGGGAATGGATGGGGTGACGATCAGGAGAAGCGGTCAACACCTGAAGATGCCGTGGAGGAATGGGCTCGGCGTGACCGAGGAAATCGCGATCGAACCGGAAGGAGCGTCGATGGCCGATCCGTTTCTCTGGCGGCTGAGTTCCGCAGTCGTCCGGGCGGACGGCCCCTTTTCGCTCTTTCCGGGGTACGACCGGACGCTCATCGTCGTCGACGGCGACGGAATGGCGCTCGATGTCGACGGCCGCGCGACGACGCTCGATGCGCTCGGCGATCCGTTCGTTTTCCCGGGAGACGTCCCCGTTACGGGAACGCTCCGCGGCGGTCCGATCCGGGATTTCAACGTCATGGCGCTTCGCGCCCGAGTCTCGGCCCGGACGCGCGTCGTCCGGGCGTTTCCCGAAAACATTTCCGTTCTTCCGGAGACGACGACGGCCGTGATCTGCCTTCGGGGAGGTTGTTCCGTCGCCGGGCTCGCTTCGCTCGCCGCGCTCGACGCGCTGTTCGTGAGGAACCCCGCGGAGGTCGTTTCCGCGTTCCTCGAAGGCGACGGTGTAGCGGTCGTCGTCGAGATCGCCGTCCGGTAATGCCCGGAATATTTACAGGGTGACAGCCTTCCGCGGTTCGCGAAACAGGTGAAAGAGCCCCGAAAGATCGAACGCGCCCCGGCGCCGGAGGAGTTTTACGCGACCGTCCTTGACGGCGACGGTCAGGTGTCCCTCGCCGGGAGCCAGCTTTCGGTCGATCACGAGAATGTCCCGACTCCCGCCGAGCCGAAGGATCCCGGTATCTCCCCGTTCGAGCGCAACGGTTCTCCTGAGGACTTCGAGGCAGGCGCTTCCTGCCGATCCGACGTTTGTTTCGGCGTATGACATCGCGTATCCCTCCCTTGGGAAAGCATACTTATTGTAATGAAATGGAAGAGAGTTGTCAACACGTATGTCTTCCGGCGCGTCACTCCCAGAGGACGACTCGGTTGCGTCCCTGTTCCTTGGCCTTGTAGAGCGCTCGATCGGCCCGGTCGATGAACTGTTCCATCGATATCGACGGGCGGACTTCGGACGCGACACCCGCGCTGATCGTGACCATGGGAGCGACGGAAGACGCGTCGTGCGGGATCAGCAGATTCTCGATCTTCCGACGGACGCGTTCCGCGAGCGAAAGAGCGCTGTCGGCGGCGATCCCCGGCAGGATGACGGCGAACTCCTCGCCGCCGTAGCGGCAGGGAAGATCCTCGGCCCTGCGGAACGTTTCCCGGAGCGCGGCGCCGATTTTCTTGAGACAGAGGTCGCCCTTGATGTGCCCGTAGCGGTCGTTGTACTGCTTGAAGAAGTCCACGTCGATCATCATGAGAGTGAGGGAGTCGCCTGTCCGTCGTGCCCGGCGGATTTCGCGTTCGAAGGTCGCGTTGAACCATCTCCTGTTGGCGAGCTTCGTGAGCGCGTCCTCCATGCTCGCCATCCGCAGCCTCCTGTTGACGATCTCCAGTTCGGATGTCCGCTCGACGACGCGGATCTCGAGACTCTCCTTGAGCTGGTGGAGCGATTCGATCGCGGTGTTCTGTTCGGTGACGTCGTTCATGCAGATCAGGATTCCCCGGTCCAGGATCGATGCCGTGCATTCGACGAAACGCAGCGTTCCGTCGGATGCACGGCGGATCGAGAAGCGTTTCGGGGAGATCCGTCGGTCCCCGATGGAAATATCCGTCCGGAGCGTCGGCGCGAATCCGTTCCAGAGTTCGGCGACCGTTCGCCGCGTATCGTCGTCGGGCAGTCCCAGTTCGATCCACTCGGAGAAATCCCGGATTTCGGAGAGTGTGTACCCTGTCAGCTCGACGAACCGTTCGTTCACGTCGAGCAGCGTTCCGTTCTCTCCGAGAAACGCCATGGCGACGGGAGCCTTGCTGAAGAGCGTACGGAAGCGCTCCTCGCTCTTCCGGAACTCCTCCTGTGCCCGGACGCGTTCGCCGATCTCCCGGCGAAGCTCGCGGTTCGCGGCCTCGAGTTCGGTGGTGCGCTCGAGGAGGGTTTCTCCGAGCGTCGCGGAACGGAAAATCTCCTCGCTGAGATATCCCAGAGCGCCGCGAACGATCTGGCGAAATCTGGAACGCGAGTATTCGACACCCTGCCATGGCGTCGGGGGGATCGGCCCGTCCGAGCTCCTGAGGACCACGAATTCGCCGTCGGAGCCATATCGCCCGATGTGGCTCATCATCGACACGTGCCGGTTGGCTTCGATGCGCACGGGACCTCCTGGACCGTCGAACGTCACGCCGTCGAGAACGGAGGAGATCTCTCCGGGATCCAACGACTCCGCGCGTTCGCACGCCCGCGCCCAGAGGTGGACCTGGACGTATGCGGAGATCATTCTCGCGGTGCATGGGACGGAGCCGAACCGCGCGCGGAAGCGCGACAGGAATGCCCTGTTCGCGGACGTCCGGAGGCTCTCGAAGTAGGACCAGCACGCCATGTGCCCGGCCGCCGCGTCTCCGGCCGCACGCATTTCCGTTTCGGAAACGTCGAGGTGCATGACGGGGATCACGCGCGGGTCGATTCCGTGAGAGCGGCATCGGGTGATGAAGTCGATGGTGTTGGGGACGTTCAGCGTGGAGATGACCGCATCGGGGGCGCATTCGAGCATTTCGCGGTAAACTGCGTCGGGGCAGGTCCCGACTCCGGACGGAAGGAGCTCCTCCCCCGCGACCTCCGCGCCACGCCGCTCGATCTCCGAACGGATCAGGATGTGCATCGTCCGGGGATACACAGAGTCCGATCCGATCAGGAAGAATCGGTTCCCCGCGTTTTCCGACAGCCAGTCGAGCGCCGGAATCATCTGCTGATTCGGGCAGCTCCCGGTGTAGACGATATTCGGAGATTCCTCGAGCCCTTCGTTCTGGACGGGGTACCAGAGGATCCCTCCCGCGCCTTCGACGACCGGACGCACCGCCTTGCGCGCGGACGACGTCCAGCAGCCGAAGATCGTCCGGCACTCCGTACGCAGGATCCGTTTCGCGCATTCCGCGAATTTTTCCGGTCTGGAGGCTCCGTCGTAAATTTCGGGACGGATTTCCCGGCCGAGAACGCCGCCCTTCGCGTTGATTTCCTCGACGGCAAGCATCCCGGCGTACAGGAGAGGGCGTTCGCTGCATGCAAGAAAACCCGAGAAGGAGTGAAGAAACGCTGCGGCAATCGGGCCTGATCGGGAAGTGGACGTCACGAGCGGTTCACCTCGGTGTTTCATTTCATGAAAAAAACAGGCCAAAAATCCCGTCAGATAAAACTTCTTTATGATACCCGAAGATGCGGAAAATGCGAGAGATCGTTTCGCGATGCGCAATGTTTCGCCTCTGCTATAATCCGGGCGGATGCACCAAAACGGAGGAGGTGACACCGAATCATGTCCAAAGCGAAGGAGCTCATCGCGAAGATCGAGAGCGTCGCGGCCGATCCCAAGGCGACGCCCGGCGCGATCGATGCGGCACTCAACGAGATGGTGACGCTGCTGAACAGGGAACCCGACGCGTGGGATCTGTGCACCGACAGGGTGCGTTTCCTTCTGAACGAACGCTTCTGCTACACGGGACCGTCCGCCTTCGGCGGATACCGCTGAATCGACGATCCCCCCAGGAGCCCCCGGCAGGGGGCTCTCTTTCTGCGGGAGCTGCCGCGCCCGGGTCTTTCCTTTCTTCCGTCCCGTCGCGTTTCATGGCGCAGTCCATGTCCGAAGGAACGTGCAGAGGGGGTACGGCGCGTCGAACCCACCGGTGGAGGAGGCCGGAAGAGAACCGATGAAAGACGACGTTCATTCGTTCGCTCCGTTCGCGGCGATCCTGCTCGAAGGCGGGAACGTCGCGGAATTCCTCGATTTCTTCCGGTGCGCGACCGGTCTCGATCTGGCCTTTCACGACACGCTGAACCGCAAGCTCTGGGTCAGCGCGCAGTCCGAGAGCTTTCGCGAGGCGACGAAGATCTATCCTCTCCGGGAAGTTCTTCGTCTCTACCGGACGATGGAAATCCGGATCGGGGATCTCTCCGCCGGAATTCTCGTGCTGAACGTCCCGAACGACGGAAGGGACCGCGTCGGAAACATCCCGGGGCGTCTGCTTGAAAATCTCCGCATCGCCCTGACGCTCCATACGGAGCGTCTCCTGAGCCGCAGACAGACGGAGCTCGGACAGCGCGACGAATTCCTTCTCGATCTGCTCAACGGGCGCGTACCGGACGCGGAGAAGGCCCTCGAAAAGGCCCGGTCTTTCGGATGGGATCTCGGAGGGACGATCTTCGTCGTCATCGTCCGTGTTTCCGACGGGCGGGGGAAGAGCGCCGATCCGCTGAGCGTTCAGGCGGTAGTACAGCTGACCCGCGCCCGCCTGAAAGCCTTTTTCCCGAGAACCGTCTATACCGTGACGACGCAATGTCTCGTCTTCATCGTTCCCCTTTCTTCGGAAGATTCCCCGGGAGGCCGTGTCCGTGAGAACATATCGTCGTTCGCCGCGTCCCTCGGGGACGAGTTCTCCAGGGAATTCGGCCTCTCGGTATCGGTCGCGGCGGGAGGTCGTGCGCGAGACGTGACGGAGGTCTCTCGGAGCCACGGGGAGGCGCTGTACGCGGCCGCGGTCCAATCCGCCGTCTTTCCGGGCGAAAGAGCGATCTTCTGGGATTCCCTCGGAGAATACCGCCTGCTGTCGCTGATGTCGCGGACTCCCGAGGCCGGACGCCTGTGCGCCGACCTTCTCGGACCGCTGCTCGACGACATGGTCTCCTCCGCCTCCGATCTTCTCGAAACGCTCCGGATGCTGGACGCGTGTAACTGGAACGTCAGGGCCGTCTCGGAGAAGATGTGCTTCCACTACAACACGATCAAGTATCGTTACGCCCGCCTCCGCGAAATCCTCGGAATCGACCCCGATGACGCGGCTTCGAGGTTCCGCGTCGGTCTCGCCCTTCGCCTGCTCGACCTCATCCCCGAAAAGGATGGTTTTGTCAACAAGTGACAAAAAGCCGGAACGTGATTCTCACGCCATGACGATGCCCCTCCGAGCGGAAACGGGTACCCTGAGAACGCAAAGGAGGGGTATTCGTGGAACGGACGGAGATACGCACGGCGGCCGAGATCCTGAAACAGCTCATCCGGATACGGACGGTCCAGCCCGAGGGAGACGAGCGCGACGCGGCTGTCTACATCGCGTCGCTTTTCCCGGAGGAACGGGCCGAAAAGCGATTCATCGGGCATGAGGGGAACCGCGCGAGCCTGGTCCTGACCTTTCGCGGACGAAGACCCGGAAGTTCGGTCGCCGTCACGGGACATATGGACACCATCACGATCGGGGACGCGGCGCTCTGGACCCGTTCGCCGTTCGGCGCAGAGGAGTCGGACGGATGCGTCTTCGGGCGCGGCGCCTCCGACATGAAGGGCGGCCTGACGTCGATGATCCTCGCGGCGCGTCGGATGCTCGATCGCTGTGTCCGGACGGAAAATACGGTTCACTTCTGCTTCACGGCCGACGAAGAGGTCGGCGGCACGGGAGCGAAGGCCCTGGTCGGCGGCGGATATCTGGCGGGAGTCGAGGAGCTCGTCGTCGTCAAACCCACCGGAGAGAAGATCGGCCTCGCCGAAAAAGGGGCGATCTGGCTGCGCGTGCGCGTTCAGGGCAGAAGTTCGCACGCCGCCATGCCCGAATCGGGGATCAACGCCCTCGGGATTTTCTCCTCCTTTGCGGACCGGATCAGGGCGCTTCTCGGAACCGAAAGGAAACACGAACTCCTCGGCCGCTCTTCCTGCACGATTACGACGCTGCGGGGCGGAGATATGCCGAATGTCGTCCCCGAGTGCTGCGAGGGGACGATCGACATCAGGACGCTTCCGAGCGTCGATCACGACACCCTTCTGACCGGCGTTTCGGCGCTCGCGAGAGGCGTCGAGCGGGAAAAACCAGGACTCAGGATCTCCATCGAGGTCACGAACAACCGTCCTCCGATCGGAATGGACGAGAACGCCCCGCTCGTACAGTCCTTCAGATCGATCTATGCCGCACGCTCCCTCGCGTGGAAGACGTGCGGAGTCCATTACTTCACGGACGCCTCGATTCTCGTCCCGGCTCTCGGCGTCCCGTTCGTGATGCTCGGTCCCGGAGACGAGGGTTTCTTCCATCAGCCCGACGAGTATGTCCGTCCCGAGAGCGTCGTCCGTATCGCGGACGTCCTCTCGGAATATCTTGCGACGCGGTAAGGGAGTGCGATTCGAATGCATGTGATAGACGCGGTGAACCTGGCGGCGGAGAAATTCGAGCGCTTCGTCGTTTCCTTCAGCATCATCCTGATGGCGCTCGTCGCCATCGCGAACGTCATCGGCCGGAACCTCTTCCAGCACAGCTTCTCCTGGGCCGAGGAGGTGACCCAGTTCGCGATCGTATGGGTGACGTTCATAGGCACGAGCTACGCGGCGCGCAAGGGAGCGCACATCCGGATGACGGCGCTGTTCGACGCGCTCGGGCCGCGCGGCAGGAAGGGACTCATGCTCGTCATCTCGGCCGGAACGGCCGCGCTGATGTTCTATCTCGCGTGGTACGGCGGCGTCTACACGATGAAACTCGTCGAAACGCAGCGCCATACGCTCGGACTCCAGATCCCGCTGTATCTCGTCATCCTGTGGGTTCCGGTGGGATTCGTGATGACGGGGCTCCAGTACGTCGCGACGTTCATCCGCAATCTGCGGGAACACGAGGTCTACATCTCCCCGACGCTCGCCGACGGGCAGGAAACCTCGGAATCCTACGAAGTCTAGGGGGAGGGGCCCGATGTTTCTTCTGATGATGGGAACCATGATGTTCCTGCTGCTCCTCGGGTTCCCGATGATGGTGCCGCTTGCGGTCGGCGCGTTCGTGACGGTCGGCGTGTATTTTCAGGGAGTGAATCCCTCGATGCTCGTACAGCAGATCATCGGCGGAGTCCAGTCGGTGTCGCTCATCGCGGTCCCGATGTTCATCTTCGCGGCCGACCTGATGACGTCGGGCGAAATAGCGGAACGACTTCTCGGCGTCGTCGTCAAATTCGTCGGGCACAAACGCGGAGGTCTTCCGATCGCCGCGACGACCGCGTGCACGCTTTTCGGCGCGGTCTCCGGTTCGACGCAGGCGACGGTCGTCGCGATCGGCGGACCGATGAGACCCCTGCTTCTCGACGCGGGATATTCTCCGTCCTTCTCGACGGCACTCATCATAAATGCCGCGGAAATCGCGCTGCTGATTCCGCCGAGCGTCTACATGATCGTCTACGGCGTCGTCGGCGGCTGTTCGATCGGCGAACTCTTCATCGCGGGCGTCGGACCGGGGCTCCTGATGTGGCTGTTCTTCTGCGTCTACTGCTATCTCGTCTCCGGCGAGGGGCACAGTATGCCGAAGGCCCCATGGCGCGAACGGATGATTGCCCTCAGG
>CALFXN010000020.1 GCA_937957815.1 uncultured Synergistales bacterium | reverse complement strand
AATGAGTTGACCTGCTGCAAGGCGAGCATCGCAAGTACGACGCCGCCGATGATCGGTTTGAGCTGTTCGTCCGTCACGTAGCGGAGGATGATGTATCCTCCTCCGAGGCCGATCAGGGAGAAGGGCAGGAGCGTGAAGAGCCGCTTTCGGTCGACGTGCGGCCAGTATTTGCCGATCGCGAAGAAATCTCCGAAAATCAGCATGGGCAACATGACCCCGACCGACAGCCGGGGCGGAAGCGCCATCGCCATGAGGACGACCAGGAGGATGCTGCTTCCCGGAATGGCTGTCTTCGCGAGTCCGATGCTCGTCCCGCCGAGCAGGACGACCCACCATGACCACAGCGGAATGTCCAGTCCCGTCAGTCCTGAAAGCAGTTCCGTCATTTGTCGTTCCACCTTTCGTATAACCGCGCCCGAGCCATTATAATACTGTCGGACTACATGCCGACGCCTGCGCGGCGCCGGCTCAAGAAAGGAGTGTCGAACCATGCTCGAACACACGAAAATGGCGGACCCTGAGCTGTACGGCATCACGTGCGAGGAACTCGACCGGCAGGAGCACAATATCGAGATGATCGCGTCGGAAAGCACGGCGAGCCTCGAGATCATGGAGCTGTCCGGCTGCGTCTTCACGAACAAGACGACGGAGGGGTATCCCGGAGCGCGGTTCCAGGCGGGGTCCCAGATCGCGGACAAAATGGAGCGTCTCGGCGTCGAACGCTGCAAGGCGCTTTACGGCGCGGAGCACGCGAACCTCCAGCCCTACTCGGGCTCGACCGCGAACTATTCCGTCTACGCTGCGGTCCTGACCCCCGGCGACGCGGTGCTCGGAATGCGGCTCGACCAGGGCGGCCATCTGACGCACGGCAGCCCCGCGAACTTCCTGAGCAAGGTCTACAACTTCACGTCCTACGGGCTCCACAAGGACACCGAGCAGATCGACTACGACGAGCTCGAGCGCCTCGCGAACGAGAAGCGGCCGAAGCTCATCATCGCGGGCGGGAGCGCCTACCCCCGTCTGATCGACTACGAGCGCATCGGGAAGATCGCGAAATCCGTCGGCGCGTACCTCATGGTCGATATGGCGCACGTGTCGGGCCTCGTCGCCGCGAAGGTCATCCCGAGCCCCGTGCCGCACGCCGACTTCGTGACGTCCTCGACGACGAAGACGCTCTGCGGTCCGCGCGGAGGCCTCGTGCTCTGCAGGGCCGAACACGCGAAGGCGCTCGACAAGGGCGTGTTCCCCGGCGCGGTGAGCTCGATCCATCTGAACATCATGGCCGCGAAGGCGTATATGTTCAAGTATGCCGCGACCGAGGAGTTCCGACAGATCATGCTGCAAGTCGTGAAGAATTCGCGAAAGCTCGCCGAAGAGCTGACGAAGCACGGCTTCCGGATCGTCAGCGGCGGCTCGGACAACCATATCGTTCTTGCGGATCTGCGCCCGAAGAAGCTGACGGGAAAGCAGTTCGAGAAGGCGCTCGAGTACGTCGGAATCACCGTGAACAAGAACATGATCCCGTTCGACCCGGAGAAGCCGTTCGTGACCAGCGGCGTGCGCATCGGAACGACGTCGATATCGCAAAGGGGCCTGAAGGAACCCGAGGTCGTCGAGATCGCGCGGATCATGAACACGGTCGCCGGGAACGTCGAGGACCAGAAGACGCTCGACGCGGCCCGGGCCGAGGCGATGGCGCTCATCGGCCGCTTCCCGCTCTATCCGGCCGGGACCCTGCGTCCGTAGGGCGGTTTCATTCGAGGAACGCCGAAAGAAAAGGCCCCTTCGACCGAACCGGTCGAAGGGGCCTTTCGTTGCAGGAAGCTGCGCTGAAGATTCCGCGGCGGCGGGCCATCGGGCCTTCGGGGTCCGTGAGTTCGCAAAGCGGCCCCCGCGGGGGCGCGTGATGTCAACGGTGGCCCCGGTCAGAGAAAACCGATTCTTCCATGGCCTGCTATTGACAGGCGGAAAGAGTATGTCTATATTAGTTGCATACACTGTATTCAATGAATACGATGTTTTTCGAGCTCCGAAGGCCGCACTGCGGTCCTTTGCCTTCAAAAAACGTTCATAACTGAACCTCATTTTCGGGACGAACATGGCTCCACCGAAGCTGTTTTTTTCGAAGGAGGATGCTTGGAGATGCGGGTGAACGGGGAATACGACGTTATCGTCGCGGGAAGCGGCGGCGGCGGGCTGCGGGCGGCGATCGGTTCGGCGGCGGCGGGAGCGAAGACGCTTGTGTTGTGCCGCGGAAAAAGCGATCGGAGCGGCGCAACCCTTCTGGCGGGCGCCAATATCAGCGCCGATATTGCGTGCGACGGGGGAAGCCTCGCCGAGCTGGGCATCACGGACGCAAACAAGGGTGATACGAAAGAGAAGTTCTTTTCCGATATTATCCACGAGGGGTTCCACCTCAATAACCCGAAACTCGTCGAAATCTTCGTCGACCAGGCTCCGGACAGGATCCGGGAACTCATCGACTGGGGCATCGAAGTACTCGGGACCGAGGGCGACCGCGGAATTTCCGTTTTCGGCTCCGCCATCCTCGACGTCCTGCACGCCCGCGCCGCGTCGCTCGGCGTCGAGTTCCGCGAACAGCGCGTTCTCACCGATCTCGTCACGGACGCGGACGGCGTGTGCGGCGTCGTCTGCGTCGATATCGTCTCGGGCTCCATCGAAGCGTACGGCGCAAAAGCCGTCGTCATGGCGAGCGGCGGCAGTCACGGCCTCTTCCGGCATAACAGCGGATCGACGGACCTGTGCGGTGAAGGCATCGGCGCGGCGTTCCGCGCCGGGGCGGAACTTGTCGATATGGAAATGATTTCGTTCTGTCCCGCGGTCATCGAGCGCCCCGGAATCTACGAGGGCAATATCCTCCCCTATATCTTCCTTACGCTCGGGTTCGGCACGCTGCGTAACAGGTTCGGCAAGACTTTCACCGGGCGTCACCTGTCGCCCGCGATGGAGGAACTCGCGCTGGACAGCGAGTGGAACAAGATGCTGCTTTCGTACGCGATCCAGAAGGAGATCGGGGACGGGCGCGGCACGATGCGCGGCGGCGTGTACTTCACGCTCGATCGCTATCCGTCGAACCTCTTCGACGAGCTGTATCACGCGCTTCCATCCCTCAGAACCGGCATTTACAAAGACATCATGGCGATATTCGAGCGCGGCGAGGCGGTCGCGATCAGTCCGGCCGCACATTACTTCGAGGGCGGCATCAGAATCGACGAACATGCCGCGACATCGCTCCCCGGATTGTTCGCGGCCGGTGAGTGCGCCGGAGGAATGTTCGGCGCGAATCGGGTTTCCGCCGCGACGACTGAAATGCTCATCGAGGGCGCGATCGCCGGTC
>CALFXN010000019.1 GCA_937957815.1 uncultured Synergistales bacterium | reverse complement strand
CAGTGATTCCTGCACGGAAGGACGATGTCGTCCGAAGGCGAAAATCCCGGCAGGGTGGCCGCGAACCGCGCGAACCTGAGGATCCTGACAGGATCCTCGCGGATCCTGTCGGAAGGGTCTCCGCAAAAACGGAGGATTCGCGCCGAACAGTCGCGCGATCCGTCCATCGGGTCGATGAGAACGCCACGAACGTCGATCGCCATGGCGTTGACCGTGAAATCCCGTCGCGAGAGATCCGTTTCGAGCGACCATCCCGCGTGAGAGGTGATCTCGACGGGAAGTCCGCAGTGCGGAAGGATGAAAACGGGAGTCCGGGAAGGGCCGACGCGGCGAACGTCGGGAAAGACCGACGGAATCGCCTCCGGAGGAGCGTCCGTCGTGACGTCGAGATCACACGGAGGGAGTCCCAGGAAGAGATCCCGGACGCTCCCTCCGACAAGAAACGCGGCATATCCCTTTTCCTCGAACGCGGCGAGAATGGAACAAAAATCCGGAAGACGCGATCTCACGGGAGCGCCCCTCCCGTGAAAAGACGGGTTACTGCCTGCCGTCGGCGGGGAAGAGGAACGGAGCCGCGCCCGCGACGAGAACCGCAGTCACCAGAAGAAACAGGATCGACTTGAAGTCCATGAGCCCCACCTCCATGGACCGAGTGTACGTCTATTCGGGATTCAACGTACCGTAAAATACCCGCAGGAGTATCGTACGCGAAATTACCGATCCTCCGCCCGTCCTTCATTTTTCGTTCTCACCCCCAGGACCGTCCTCACCGCCACATTCGGCGCGGGGAGCGAACAGAAGCGTCCGCGCGAGCCAGATCGCTCCGAGGACGAGAACTCCGAGTCCGACGATCTGTCCGACGCGGAGGCCGAAGAACCGATCTCCCTCGCGTAGCGTGTCCACCACGAAACGCATCGCCCCGAACAGGACCATGAACAGGGGCCAGAGCACTGCGCCCTGCGGACGCGTCGCGCAACGCATGCGACGTTCGACGGCAAGGAGAACGAGCAGGATTCCGACGGAAATCGCGGAATAGTAGAGCTGCGTGGGGTGTCGCAAGACTCCGTGAGGATCGGCCGGAAAGTGGATGCCAAGCGGACAGGACGTCCGGAATCCGGAACAGCATCCATTGAGAAAGCACCCGACCCGTCCGACGACGTAGGTCGCTGCCGCGGGAACGCTCGCGGCATCCGCGAGCTTCCAGACGGGGATGCCCTTCTTCCGGCACAGGAGGATGCCCGCGATCCCCGCCCCGAGAAACGCGGGCGTCGACGAAAGCCCTCCTTCCCAAAACATCCAGATCCGATCCGGATGGGCCGCGTAATAGCTCCAGTTGTCGAAATAGCCGCCGATTCTCGCACCGGCGAGCATCGCGACGAACGACCACGTGATGACCGATGACACCGCGTCGATATCCACATCGAAATTCAGCACGGCTCGGCGTTGCGTCCAGAGGACTCCGATGCACAGCGCCAGCGTCCAGAATATGTAATACGACGTCAGCGGAATTCCAAAGACTGTTGCCAGTGTCGGGTACATACGATCCCTCCATAGAAAGATGAAACGGTACGGCGCTTCACCGCGTCGTGCGTCACATAGATTACGGACTCTTTCCTCCATTGTCCAGCATCGGCCCAAGAGATCACATCTTTTTGTCATATCGTGTTACCATACGCCAATCCTGATTTTCGGCCGTGATAATACTAATGTCCGTCACAAAACAGAGACACGAAAGAAGGTCCAACGAATGTCCACCCTCGCTGTCATTCCCGCTCGCTACGGGAGCACGCGACTCCCGGGAAAGCCTCTCGTGCCGATCGGAGGGATCCCGCTCGTTTTGCGCGTCCTCGACGGAGTCCGCGCGACTCCCGGACTCGACGAGATCGTCGTCGCGACGGACGACGAACGCATCGCGAAGGTCGTCCGCGATCACGGAGAGCAGGCCGTCATGACGCCGCCCGGCCTGCCGAGCGGCGGCGACCGCGTCGCCTGGGTCGCCGAACGCCACAATGCGGAGATCGTCCTGAACATCCAGGTCGACGATCCGTTCGTCGGTCCGGATTTCATTTCGCTGCTCGTCGACGCGCTCAAGTCGGATTC
>CALFXN010000018.1 GCA_937957815.1 uncultured Synergistales bacterium | reverse complement strand
AGATAAGGCCACGTGACTGGAGTTCAGACGTGTGCTCTTCCGATCTCCTTGGAAAGAAGTTTTCCATGGCGGTGATACGTCCGGAAGATCATTCTCTTATCTACTGCGCGATGCCGTATGTCATCGAGGGGATTCTTCCGCTGGAGAAGACGTTCAAAAAGGATTCTCTCGTCACGGAAAGCGGGGCGGAACTAATTCGGGGGAAGGCCGTCGAAGCGGGCTTCGAGAACAAGTCCGTCCTTCTTGAAGACGAAACGCGCATCGGATGGGACCGTCTCGTCGTCGCCACCGGAGCCGAGCCGCTGGTTCCTCCGCTGAAGGGCGTCGATTTCCCGAATGTGGGCGTTTTCAAGAGCGAGGGCGATCTTCGTTCCCGCATCGACCATATTTCAAGCGGTATGAAAAGGGCCGTCGTCGTCGGCGCGGGGGCCATAGGGATCGAACTCGCCTCTGCCCTGGCCGGGAAAGGCGTGGAAACGCATCTTGTCGAACGGGAAAACAGGGTGCTCGGCGCGACGATGGACGAGGACATGACCTCGAAACTGCATCACGAAGTAGCGAAGGAGGGGGTCTTCCTCTACCTGGGCAAGGCGGTTGAGGAGATACGCGGCTCCGGCGGAGCCGAAGAAGTCCTTCTTTCCGGCGGGGAAACGCTCTCTCTTTCGGAACCCGACGCATGTTTCGCTGACGTCGCGCCGGGAGCCGTGATTTTCGCAGTCGGGATGAGAGCTTCCGTCGACTTGTTCAAGAACGGTCCCCTGGCCCTCGGCAGAGACGGCATTATCGTCAACGGCAAAATGGAGACGTCGTTACCGGGAGTCTACGCTGTAGGCGACTGCGTGCAGTTTTCCAGCGCGCTTACGGGGAACCCCATTCCGGGAAAACTGGCGACCAACGCCGTTCCTATGGCGAAAGTGCCGGCGGCGAACCTGTGCGGGGAGAACCGCTCCTACGGGGGGTTCTACAACGGCGCCGCCACGAAAATAGGCGATCTGTACGCGGGAGGTTCCGGGATCACGGCCGCGTTCGCGGAGAAAAACGGTATCCCGACGATATCGGGCGTCGCGTCGCTCACCACGGCGTTCCCGATCATGTCCAACGCCAAAGAAATCACGTTGAAACTGGTCGCTTCCAAAGAGACGGGGAGAATCATCGGCGGTCAGATTGTGGGAGGAGAGCCGGTAACCGACAAGGTGGACGTGCTTTCGACCATGTTGCGCTCGCAATGGACCGCGGAGGACGTGCTGGATTTCAGCTACTCGTCCCAACCGTGGCAATCCTTCTTCCCCGCGGACAACCTCTTCGTCGCGGCGGCGGAAAAGCTGTCGGCCTCGATCTAGGCGCGTTTTCGTTCTTTGAAGGTCGAG
>CALFXN010000017.1 GCA_937957815.1 uncultured Synergistales bacterium | reverse complement strand
GATCGGAGGAACCGGGACAATCTCCGGCGCGCTCGTCGGGGCGGGGATCCTGACCTTCGGCGCGGAGCTTCTCGCTCCGGTCCAGGAAGGATTCATGATCCTGGGAGTCCGCATCCCGCCAGCCTTCGGTCTCGTCAACGTTCTTATGGCGGTCCTGCTCGTCCTCGTCATGATCTACAAGCCGCGCGGCATCATGAACGGGCGCGAAATCTGGGAGATCGCGGGAAGCGGACGGAAGAAACGGAGAATCTCCAAGGTTCCGGAATCGGAGAAACGAACGTTCTAGAACGCCGCGGCGCGAGGGAATGCGGAACGACCGGGCGGACGCCCCGCTACACGATCACGGAATCCACGGGGCGCCGGCGCGCGCCCCTCGGGATTTCGCGCCAGTGCGCCAGGAGTCCGTTCTTTCGCGGGTAGGACAGGACGACGAGAAAGACGTCCGTCAGCACTTCGGAGCCGTCCTTCCGTCGGTGGAGCCATTCGAAGCGGGCGACGCCGTTTTGCAGGGCCTCGCGGGCGCACTCCATTCCGTAGGAAAGCGACGGCGTTCCGTCGGGCTGGCGGGGCGGGGAGAAATCCGCCGGAAGCGACCCGACGATGTCGTCGCGCGTCGTGCGGAGGAACGCCGCCGCCGCGTCGTTGCACCCGGTGAAAACGCCGTTTTCGAGAATCAGATAGGCGTCCGGAGACGCGTAGAAGAACCGGCGGAAGCGCTCCTGCTCGCTTCGCAGCGACGACGCCATCCGGACCGCGGTCGCCTGGACGAGCGCGAGAACCGTGAGAGCGACCGCCAGCCCCACCGGAAGCGCGGCGTGAGCCACGAGATTCCACATCCAGTATTCGGCTGCGATTTCGATACCGAGAACGCCGGGATTCGTCGCGTTGCCCGGATTCCGTATCGGGACCAGAACGGAAACGAACCGACGGTCCGATCGGACGAGCAGTCCGTTCAGAAGCGGCTCCCCGGTGCGGAAGACGCGAAGCGCCTCATCGCCCGCCGTACTATATGGGGTTCCCGGCGCGCGCGGCTTCATTGCGTCATCGGTCGCGTCAACGAAGATGACGGGGCGGTCCTTCGCGAGGCCGAGCAGCGTGAGCCTCGTACACCCCTCCTGCACCGCCCTGAGCGCCGAAATCTGCTCGAGAAGCCGGACGTAGTCCGTGTTTCCCGAAAAGACGCCTTCTGCGGACAGAGAGGCGACGCGTTCCGGATTTATCGAGGTCGCGATAATGTGCGCGTCCTTGAGGAGTCCTTCGCGCAAAAAGCGATCGGTGAGCAGGATCGCGCCGACGACGAGCACCGCCCCGACGAAAAGCGCCGCGATCGTTATCGCGAGCGTTTTGGCGAACGTCGGCAGAGCGTTGCATCGTGTCATTCCATTCGCACGCTTCCGCATGGGGAGCCTCCCGGTTTTCGTTTTTTCCGGTCGCATGGCGCATACGCATTGTATCAAATAGCGCGACGCTTTTTCCATACGAAAAAAAACATCGCCTCATCCGGCTGATGAATTGCGCGCGGAAATGTCGTACACTGCGTTTTATGTGAGGGGAGGGAGATCGCCGGCCGATGATCGCATTGCGCGTTTCCGTCCGGGGCAAGCAGGCCCGATTCGCGAAACGACGGCAGGGTAGTGTACAATGTACGGAGTATGGTCCCGATGGCCCGCGATTTCGGAGGTCGTTTCCGCGCTTCGCCTCCCTTCGTGCGGGGACCGTCGGAAGAGAGCGTTGCGAGTTGAATTCGACAAAAGGAGAGAGATCACATGAGCACCGCGCTTGAGCGTTTCCTGCGCTACACGACGTTCAGCACCCAGGCCGTCGAAAAGACCGGCAAGGTCCCAAGTTCCGAGGGGCAGATGATCTTCGCGAAAGCCGTCGAGAAAGAACTCGAAGAACTCGGGCTTTCTGACGTCCGCGTCGACGAGCACGCCTACGTTACCGCGACGCTGCCCGCGACTACCGACAAAAAGATCCCGA
>CALFXN010000016.1 GCA_937957815.1 uncultured Synergistales bacterium | reverse complement strand
GGAACGAGTTTCTCATGGATCGCTCCGCGCGTCCGTTTGACGGAAAGTTGTTGACCGGCTGGTATGGTTACCGCGATTTCACAGATGGGCCGATCGCTAATCTTGGTTGTCACTTCTATGATCTGTACAACTTCATTGTCGGAAGCACATTGCCGGAAAGCTGTGTGGCTCAGGGAGGCACATTCACGTGGAAGGACGAAAACAACTTCACGTGCCCCGACCAATGTCAGGCTGTTTTTACGTACCCCGAGGGGTTCATGGTCAGCTATTCGACCAACTTCGGCAACGGCAGCGGGAACGAGTACCCCTTCATCACCTTGCCGTATTCGTCCTCGAATGCGTCACTCGGAATGCCGTTCTCTGCAAGGATCTCTTCGGCGAGGGAGCATACCGCATCCGGCGCCCCCGCTCGCTTCAGCCATTCGACGACGACATCCAGAAACGGGAGCTTGCGTCCGCCCCGGGCCATACAGAACTCGGATATGGCGCCGCAGCCGATTTCCGATTCTCCCGTAACGCTCACGTACGTCACGTGTGGGAAGAGTCCCCCTTGAACCCACTCGCGAATTACCCCTTCAGGCTCGATCTTCCGGAGGAAAATCACGTTCTCCTTCTCGTCCTTCGCTGCTCTCATCTCCCGATCACCGCTTTCCGAACCGAAGTTTTCCCGGAACAAGGCCCGGGGGAATGGACTGCTCCCGGGCCGGACGATTTGCTACTTCCCCATGCTGTGAAGCGCCTTCGTCGCAGCTTCGAGCATCGCGTACCGTTCCGCTTCGTCCCACTCCTCTTCGGATACGGGCGGGCACGCCTGCCCCTGCTCGATGCATGGGTGACGATATTCCTCAAGCACTCCCGACAGGACGGACTCGTATTTCTTCCGGTCTATCCCGAAACCGAAGACCTTTTCCACGAGAAGGGGAACCTCCCGTTCCGCCTGGGGAGTCCGGAGCCACGTCTGGACGTCGCACAACGTTCCGGGTTCCGGACGGTATCGTTCCATCCGTTCGCTGTCGATCGCGCCCCACGCGACGCTGATTTCTCCGATGGACGCGAGACGCGCGAAGCACGGGAAGATCCCCGATGCGACCCATTCCTTCAGGAGTTCCCGAATATCGCGTTTGTAGAGCAGAATCACGTTGTCTTCCATGTCGATCTCCCTTTCCGAACACTATTTTTCTCTATCGGCCCGGGCGTGTGTGTTTTCCTTCGAGGATGTGCAGTTTTGTGTATCGGCCCGGCCGTATGTTCTTCATCGCAAACGCCTGTTTTTGCCTATCCGCTCGACTGTATGCGGACCTCATCATTTTTCAACATCAGGTTTTTTCAACCTATTCGACCGTTATGTTTCGTTACCAGTCCGACCATGCTTTCCTCGTCGCGAATGTCTACAAATGTCTACTCGCCCGACCTTAGTATTTCCCAGTCAAGCCCGACCTTACCGCCACTCTCCGCGCTTCGGGTTGGACCACCATTTCTTGAGGAAGCCGTCCGTCTCCGCGGCGCGCTTCAGGAGTTCCGCAGGATCGATGTCGAGCGTAACGGCAAGCCCGTACAATGTCTTCGCCTGCACCGCCGCCGGATACGTCTTGTCGCGTTCAATGCCGAAGAGCGTCATCGACGAGACGGCCGCGCGAAGACATACCCGTCCGCTCGACAAACCACGCTCTTTGCGAATCCGCTTGATCCAGGCGCCGAAGGTCTCTTTCACGACCAATCACTTCCTTTCATCCTCTTTGTCCCACCACGCCACGACCGCATCGTTGAACAGATCATCGCTAAGTCGTTCGTGTGGCGGCGTTGTCCGTTGGTAATGAGCATAGGCAAGGTCAAACGTCATATTGTAGATGTCATGCTCGGTCCCTTGCCCGTGACAGGCTCCCCTGTGCCGGCGATCGATTTCGCTCAGTTTCCCCGCGCGACGGATCATAAGATACAAGCGCTT
>CALFXN010000015.1 GCA_937957815.1 uncultured Synergistales bacterium | reverse complement strand
GCTGCGCCCGGCCGCCTCAGCGAGGTCGAACAGCGCCAGGAGCCTCTGCGCCCTCGCCTGCCCCTCGCGTCGCCCGATGCCGTAGAGGGCAGCGCAGAAGCAGAGATTCTCGAAACCGGTCATCTCTGGGTAGAGGTTGCTTTCGTCCGGCACGACGCCGATCAGGTGCTGCGCGGCTCGCGGGTTTTTGGAGCAGTCGACGCCTCCGATGGAAATCGTACCTCCGTCGGGACGCGCCAGCCCGATCAGCATGGAAATCGTCGTGGTCTTCCCCGCGCCGTTCGGCCCCAGAAGCCCGAAAAAGTCTCCCGTTCCGACGGAAAAGGAGACGTCTGAAACCGCCTGAACCGCGCCGAATCTCTTTCGCAACGCATTGACGACTATTGCGGACATGCCTGCGCTCCCTTCGCTCCCGGCGCCCGCGTCGTCACTGTCTCGTCGAAAGAAGCCCCTCAAGCCCCTCCCGGAAGCGGTCGAGAGTTTCCCCGTTCACGCGATAGTGGACGAAATAGCCCCTCTTGTCTGCGACCAGGATTGCGGCCTCGCGCAAAACGCGAAGATGCTGCGAGACTGCCGCCGGGGTGACCTCCAGGCGGGCCGCCAGCGCGTTCACGCAAAGTGGTCGCCGAAGCAGCAGTTCCACGATACGAACCCGTGTCTCCACCGAAAGAGCCTTGAATATTCGGACGAATTCAGATCGTTCCATGAGCGCCGTCCCTTTTAAGTGTATGCGCAGATACTTTATTCCACGTACGGTGATCCGTCAAGCGCCGCTCTTCCCGCGCGTGATCTTCGCAACGACCGCTCCGGTCGCACGCCGGAGGTCGTCGGGCGAGAGAAGCATCTGGACTCCGCGGGTTCCGGCGCTGACGCAGATTCGTTCGTGGGAGAACGCCGACTCGTCGAGAACGACTGGATAGGCCTTTCTCGTCCCGACCGGCGAGACGCCGCCCCGGACATACCCGGTCAGCGGACGGACTTCCGAAAGATGGACCATCTCCGCCCTCTTGTGCCCCATCGCGGCGGCGAGCCGCTTGAGATCGAGTTCTTCGGGACCGGGGATGCACGCGAGGACGACATCCCGCCCGTCGCAGCTCGCGACGAGCGTCTTGAAGACCCGGCCGGGGTCGAGACCGAGTAGCGAAGCGGCCCGTCCCGCCGAAAGGTCGTCCTCGTCCGGTTCGTACGTACGGACGTCAAGGGCGATCCCCATTCCCTCGAGAAGTCGGATCGCATTGGTCAGTGTCGCCATGGTATCAGTCCCTCCCGTCGCGGCCCAGCGCAACGCCCGCACGCATGAGCGGCGCATCGACATCGGGATCGTCGGCGCGGATCGACGTCACGGCGACACGCAATACGAAGAACTCCCGACCGAGCCCCGATATCGCGCGCTGCTCCTCCGAGCGTTCACGGATATGCTCCGCCAACAGCACCGCCGTCTCTTCCTCCACTCCGGGAAGGAGTACGGCGAATTCCGCGTCGCCGATGCGTCCCGCAACTCCTTCGGCGCCGATGCATTCGCGAATCACCCTTGCGATGGTCGTCAGGACACTGTCGCCCTTCGCGAATCCGAATCGATTGTTGACACGCCTCAGAGAATCGGAAGCGATCAGAAGCAACGGAACCGGAATGCCTCCGTGGCGTCTGAGGCGAATCCATTCGCCTTCGAGACGGGCGAGGAACGCCCGTCTGTTTGGAAGTCCGGTTACGGGATCGGACGCGGAACGTTCGCGCGACTCCCGTTCGCTCTCCGAGAGCGCTTTTTCCGCACGGACACGCCGCAAGGCTTCTGAATCCAGGTCGTCCGCAGTCTTCCGGATCCGGTTCGCCAGGTCGGAGCAGGAGCGGAACAACGTGTTGAACTCGCGGATCCGTCCGCCGGCATCCGCGACTTCGGAACGCTCGCCCCTCGCAAGCGCGGCAACGAGATCGGAAGAGCACACGTCTGAACTCCAGTCACGTGGCCTTATC
>CALFXN010000014.1 GCA_937957815.1 uncultured Synergistales bacterium | reverse complement strand
GGGACGGACGTGAACGGGCCGTTCGCGGTGCTCCTGTCGTCGTCGAAGATCGACCACACGCGCATCCGGGGCGGGCTCCACAACATGAAGTTCCACCCGAAGACCGTCTGGGGCGTCGAGGGCTCGAAGAAGCTCCTGTCGCTCATCAAGAGCTACTTCGACCGAAACGGCTTCCAGCTCCAGTTCAACGTCGTCGACGGCCGGATGCTCCGCGACGCGCAGGCGCGCCCCGAACTCTACCGCGACCTCGTCGTCCGCGTCGCGGGGTTCAGTGCGTTCTTCGTGGAACTCGGGAAGCCCGTTCAGGACCAGATCATCGAGCGGACCGAGCACAGCCTGTGATGGAGCGCGCCGAAGGGACGGTCTTCGACATCCAGGACCTCGCCGTCACGGACGGCGCGGGGCTCCGGACGGTCGTCTTCCTCAAGGGCTGCTCACTGCGCTGCCTCTGGTGCGCGAACCCCGAGGGACAGGAGCGCGGGCGCGAACTCATTCACGTCCGGTCGACGTGCGCGCGCTGCATGGCGTGCGCGTCCGTCTGCCCCTCGGGGGCCGTATCGGCTGGGAGCGACGGAGGCCCCGTCTTCGCGCGGGAGGCGTGTTCGCGGTGCGCGGACACGCCCTGCGTCGCGCGCTGCCCGACGCGGTCGCTCCGGACGGCGGGGCGCGAATGGACCGCGGACGCGCTCTACGCGCGCCTGCGGCAAAACGCGATCTTCTACCGGAACTCCGGCGGCGGCGTCACGCTCTCGGGCGGCGAGGCGCTCGCGCAGCCCATGTTCGTCCGGGACTTTCTCGCGCGCTGTACGGCCGTGGGGCTGTCGGTCGGCGTCGAGACGTGCGGCTTTTTCGACTGGGAATCGGTCGAACCCTTCATCCGCGATTTCTCCTTTTTCTTCTTCGACGTCAAGTGTCTGGACGACGACGTCCACCGGCGCGTCACGGGACAGGGAAACGGCCGCATCCTCGCGAATCTCGAACGTCTCGCGGGACTCTGCGCCGACAGGATCACGGTCTCCGTCCCCGTCGTTGGCGGAGTCAACGCGAACGCGGACTTCTTCGGGGCGCTCGCGCGGCTCTGCGCCCGGCTCGGGATCGCAGACGTCCGCCTGCTGCCCTATCACACGCTCGGGGTCTCGAAGTACGAGGGGCTCGGGCGCGCGTATCGCATGCCCGACAGCGCCGCCGTGGAGCCGGAGGAGATCGGAAGGTTCGCGGAACTCCTGCACGCGGCCGGGATCGCGTGTCGCGTCGACT
>CALFXN010000013.1 GCA_937957815.1 uncultured Synergistales bacterium | reverse complement strand
GACTGGTCGGAGCGGGGCCCGGGCATCCGTTCCTCGTCGTGGGCGAACGGATCAACGTCTCGCGGAAATCTCCCATCCGGGACGACGCCGCGCGATTCAGCTGGTCATCCGCGCGCGAGGAGGCACGGCTTCAGGCAGAAGCCGGCGCCGGGGCCATCGACGTCAACGTCGGACTTCCCCAGATCGACCGCGTGCGCGCGATGCGGGAATGCGCGGAAGCGGTCTCGCAGGCGACGGACCTGCCTCTTTCGCTCGACAGCGATAATATGGACGTCATTCTCGCGGGGCTCCGCGAAGCGGTCGGAATCCCCATCCTGAACTCCGTCACGGCGAAGCGCGATTCGCTCGAACGTGCTCTCCGCCTCGTCCGGCAATGGGGAGCGAATCTCGTGGTTCTCACGATCGACGAGAACGGAGTCCCATCCACGACCGAAGAGCGCGTCTCGATCGCACGACGGATCGTCGCCGAAGCGGACCGTCTCGGAGTCCCGAGAAGCGCGCTTTTCGTCGACTGCCTCTGCATGGCGGCCGGCGCCGACCAGAAGGCTCCGCGCGATACCCTCGACGCGATCCGTTCCGTGTCCGCCCTCGGAGTCCGGACGATTCTCGGCGTAAGCAACATTTCGCACGGAATGCCCGTCCGAGCCCTCCTGAACCGGACGTTCCTCGCAATGGCCATGGCGTCGGGACTCGACGCCGCCATCGTGAACCCTCTCGACGCTCCGCTCCGCGCGACGATCCGTGCGGCCGAACTTCTCTCGGGACGCGACCCCGGCGCGCAGCGCTACCTTTCGGACGCCGCGACGCTGACCGATATCGAGTCGTCGGCGACCCAGGCGCCACGACCGTCCGCCGCTTCCGGCGCGGGAGGGAAGACTGCCTGCGACGCGGTTCCGGAGTTCTCCCCTCTCGCCGACGCGATTATCCGGGGTGACTGCGAGGCCGCCCTGAGCGCCGCCGAGAGTCTTCTCTCGTCGGGGACCGAACCGCTCGGAACCGTCAACGGCGGCGTCATCCCCGCGCTCGACGCGGTCGGCAGACTCTACGACGACGGACGCTATTTCCTTCCGCAGCTCATCGCATCCGCCCATGCGGCGCAACGCGTCTGCGACGCGGCGCTCGCCCGTCTCGAATCCGCCGGGACGGTCGTCTGCCGGGGCAGGATTCTCCTCGCGACCGTCGAGGGAGACCTTCACGACCTCGGCAAGAACGTCGTCGGAACGATTCTCAGAAGCCACGGCTACGCCGTCACGGACCTCGGAAAGGACGTCCCGACTGAGAGGCTCCTTTCGGCCGTGGAACGCGAACGACCGGACGTCGTCGGCCTCTCGGCGCTCATGACGTCGACAATGGAGGAGATGGAACGGGCCACATCCCTGCTGAAGAGACGGTTTCCCGGCATCCGCGTGATGGTCGGAGGGGCCTCCGTGAACGCGACGTTCGCGGATCGCATCGGCGCCGACGGCTACGCCCCCGACGCCGTCGCCTCGGTTCGTCTCGTCACGCGACTCCTGCATGGATCGGAGGCCCCGCGATGACGCTCATCCGGGACATCCTCAATGCGAAGCGCCCGACATTTTCGTTCGAGATCTTTCCCCCGAAGCCGGAATCACCGCTCGAGACAGTATACGAGACCGTCGCCGCCCTCAGGATCCTCAGGCCGGATTTCATCAGCGTCACGTACGGAGCGGCGGGGAGCAGCAGGAACAAAACCGTCGATATCGCCTCGCTCGTCCGGAACCGCTGGGGGCAGGTCGCGCTCGCGCACCTCACCTGCATCGGCTCGACGCGGTCGGAGGTGATGGAAGTCCTCGAGGAACTCGATCAGGAGAACGTCTCGAACGTTCTCGCTCTCAGGGGCGATCCGCGCGACGCAGAGGAACGCTCCGACTTCCGCCATGCGCTCGACCTCATCCGCCAGATCCGGGCGGGGCAGTTCGGCGATTTCTGCGTCGGCGCAGCGGCTTACCCGGAAGGGCATGTCGAGTGCGATTCCCTCGACGAGGACATACGACACCTCAGGATGAAGGTTGACGCCGGAGTCGATTTTCTCGTCACGCAGCTCTTTTTCGACAACGAGATCTTCTATCGGTTCATGGATCTCGCGGGACGCGCGGGCATCGACGTCCCGGTCGTCGCCGGAATCATGCCGGTCCTGAACGCGCGCCAGATCGGACGGGTCGTGTCGCTGTGCGGCGCGTCGATCCCCCGAAATTCGCGCGCATCATGCGGCGCTACGAACACGCCCCCGACGCGCTGCGCGAGGCCGGAATCGCCTACGCGACCGAGCAGATCGTCGATCTCGTCTCCTGGGGCGCCGCCGGAATCCACCTGTACACGATGAACCGGCCCGATATCGCCGAACGCATCATGAAAAACATCGGGGCCGTCCGGGCCAGCGTCGTAACCAGGGAATGAACGTCCTTCTCGTCGAGCCCGGATATCCGACGCACTATCCGCCTCTCGGACTCCTGAAGATCGGAAGGTTCCACCGCGATCGCGGGCACCGAGTCCGGTTCGTGAGAGGCCGCTCCGAAGAGGCGGCTTCCTTCGGGTG
Organism: uncultured Synergistales bacterium; assembly: GCA_937957815.1. Classification (GTDB taxonomy): domain Bacteria; phylum Synergistota; class Synergistia; order Synergistales; family Aminobacteriaceae; genus CALFXN01. The sequence continues at coordinate 4,431 of CALFXN010000013.1, read as the reverse complement.
GGACCGGATCTACGTCGCCTGCGTCTTTACGTATCACTGGAACGAGGTCGTCCGGACGCTCAGATTTTACGCACCACACACGGTCAAGCAGCCGGAGGAGGCGCTTTTCGTCGGAGGCGTCCTCGCGACGCTCATGGCGGACGACCTCCGGAAAGCCGTTCCGTGCCGCCCTGTTTCCGGAACGATCCGGAGCGCGAGACTTCTCGGGCTCGACGACGACACGGACGTCGACTCGCTCCTTCCCGACTACGACCTCATCCGGGAATACGCGTCGTCGTACGTCGTCGCCCGCGCAGCGCTCGCGACGGCGACGCGCGGGTGCTCAAACCGCTGTCCGTTCTGCACCGTGTCGCGGATCGAACCGGACTGTCGGGAACACATCCCGATCGGTGAGCAGGTCCACGATCTCGAGCGATCGCTCGGCCCCAGACGCGACCTCCTCATGCTCGACAACAACGTCCTCGCCTCGCGCTTCCTGCCGCGGATCGTCATGGACATCGCGGAGCTCGGATTCTTCGCGGGAGCGACATGGCCGCAGGGAAGGCGACGCGTCCCGAGACGGGTCGATTTCACGCAGGGGTTCGAGACGACATTCGCCGCCGCGCCGGAAAACCGACACCTGATCGATCTCCTCGCGCTTCTTCCCGTTCACCCCGTCAGGATCGCCTTCGACGCGTGGAACGAACGCGACGACTATCGGAAGGCCCTCGAAGCTTTCGCGGAGAGGGGCTTCCGGACATTCGAGACCTTCCTCCTCTACGATTTTCGGGACACTCCCGCAGAGCTCTACCGCAGGATCTCCTTCGCGTCCCGAATCGCGGAGCGCCTCGGCGCGACGCTCTCGCTGCACCCGATCCGCTATATCGCGCCGGGTCAGAAGAGCCGCCGCGCGCGCCGAGGAAACGCGTGGAACGGCAAAACGCTCGCGATGGTCCGCCGGATGGCGTCGGGCGCGATCCGGACACGAAGCGCCATCGAAGAACGATTCGGAGCGACCGAAGAGGCGTTTCTCCACTCGCTCGAAACCCGACCGGAAAAATAAAAAGGGGACCCGCAACGCCTCGCGGGTCCCCTTCAGTTCCATGCGCCGGCAAACGAACCGAACGGATCAACCGCCCAGATAGACCTTGCGGATCTCGGGATCGTCCGCGAGCTCCCGTCCGCTTCCGCTCTTCACGATCCGACCCGTCTCGAGGATATACCCGCGGTCGCTGATCTCGAGCGCCTGAGCGGCGTTCTGTTCGACGAGAAGGACCGTCATCCCCTCGAGGCGGATCTTCAGGATCGTCTCCATCAATGTATCCACAAGCATCGGCGCCAGTCCGAGCGACGGCTCGTCGAGCAGAAGCACGCGCGGGCTGCTCATGAGCGCCCGCGAGATCGCAAGCATCTGCTGTTCGCCTCCCGAAAGCGTTCCCGCGCGCTGCGAAAGTCGCTGTTTGAGCACGGGAAAGAGCGAAAAGCAGCGCTCCGTGTCGCGTTCGATTCCGTCCGTGTCCCGACGGTTGTAGGCTCCCATCGTGAGATTCTCCTTCACGGAGAGCGCCGCGAAGAGACGCCGCCGTTCGGGGACGAGCGCCACGCCGCGCTCGACGACAACGTGCGGCTGGTCGGGAAGCGGCGCGCCGTCGAGAAGGATCGCTCCCTCGGACGGAGGAACGACGCGCGCGAGCGTCCACATGATCGTGGATTTTCCGGCGCCGTTCGACCCGACGATCGACACGATCTCGCCGGAGTCGACTCCGAACGAGACCCCCTGAACGGCATGAATCGTGCCGTAATGGACGTGCAGGTTCTCAACGACAAGCGCCGGCATGGCTCTCCTCCCCTTCCGCGGCGGTTCGTTCCCGCTTCTTCTTCCCGAGATACGCCCGGATCACGCGTTCGTCCGTCCGGATCTCGTCCGGACGCCCCTGCGCGAGCAACGCGCCGAAATTCATGACGACGACGGAGGAGCAGATGTTCATGACGAGGTCCATATGATGTTCGATGAGAAGGATCGACACGCCGAATTCGTCGTGAACCCTGACGATCAGGTCGGCGAGCGAACGCGTCTCCTCCGGATTCATGCCCGCCGCGGGTTCGTCGAGAAGCAGCAGCTTCGGTTCCGCCGCCAGCGCCCGCGCGATCTCGAGCTTCCGCTGGAGGCCATACGGCAGCGTCGAAGCCCTCGCATCCGCGTACGCCTCGATGCCCATCGCGGCGAGGAGGCGCATGGCTTTTTCTCGCGTCTCGCGCTCGACGCTGCGCGCACGAGGCATCCGCAAGAGCGCGGAGAAAAGAGGGCACTCCGCGCGCTGCAGAAGAGGCGTCATGACGTTCTCGATGCAGGTCTGCCGGTTGAAAAGACGGATGTTCTGGAAGGTCCGCGCAATCCCGAGAGCGACGATCCTGTCGGGGCGTTTTCCCACGGCCGACACGCCTTCGAGCCGGATGTCGCCGGTTGTCGGGCGATAGACGCCCGTGATCAGATTGAAGACCGTCGTCTTCCCGGCTCCGTTCGGACCGATGATCCCCGTGATGCCGCCTTCGCGCACCCGAAACGTGAGTGAGTCCACCGCGCGGATGCCACCAAAGTCCTTCGTGAGGGACTCGATTTCAAGGAGTCCGGTCATCGTCCCATCCCTCATTTCGCCGAAACCTTCCGGCGGAACAGATCCGGCAATTCCTGATATCCCATGATCCCCTGTGGACGGTAGATCATTATCAGGACCAGCATGAGGCCGTAGGCGACGAGCCGCCACATGTTGGCGACCCGGAGCGCCTCGGGCAACACGATGAACAGGAATGACGCGATAAGCGGCCCCGTCACGCTTCCCATCCCTCCGGCGATCACGGCGGCGAGCAGCTGCGTCGACTGCACGAGCGTAAACATCACTGGCTGGATGAACGAGAGGAAGTGAGCCAGAAGCCCTCCGGAGAGGCCGCACAGAAACGCGCTCAGAACGAGCGACAGAAGCCGGGTCCGAAACAGGTCGATCCCTGCCATTTCGGCCGCGACGGGGTCCTCGCGGATCGCGATGCATGCGGCGCCGTAGCGGGAACGGAGGAAGTTTCGCGTGATCCAGACGGAGAAGGCGAGACACGCAAGGACGATCGGCAGCGTCGTAAACTGATCGATTCCCGGCAATCCTCTCGCGCCGTTCGTGATGTCGAGGTTCTCGAGAATCACGCGAAGCGCTTCTCCGAAACCGAGGATCGCGATCGCGAAATAGTCGCTCCGGAGCTTCGCGCGCAATGTCGGAATTCCGATGACGAGGCTCACGAGCGCCGCGGCGACCGAACCGGCGGCGAGAGCCGCAAAGAACGGCACATAGTAATAGTACGTCAGGATTGCGGAGGCGTAGGCGCCGACGCCGACGAAGGCCGCATGGCCGAACGAGAAGAGTCCCGTGAACCCGGTGAAGACCGCGAGGCCGAGAACGGCAACCATATTGATGGCCGCCAGCGTGACAACCGAAAGAATGTAATCCATCTCCGCTACACCTTCTCTTCCGTATCCGAGCCGAACAGGCCGTTCGGCATCCAGACGAGGAGCGCTATCAACAGCGTGAAGCTGAAAACGTCGCGCATCACGCTCGAGACGTACGTCGAGACGAACGTCTCGACCACGCCGAGGATCAACCCGCCGAGCAACGCGCCCGGCAGACTCCCGAGGCCTCCGATGACCGCCGCGATATAGGCCTTGTTCGTGACCCAGCCCATTGTCGGATACACGAGATACTTGACGCCCAGAAAGACGCCCGCGACCCCGGCAAACGCCCCGGCGAGCAGGAAAACCACCATGATCAGACGGTCGACATCGACGCCCATGAGCGAACACATCGTCATATCGCAGACACCGGCGCGGATCGCGATGCCCGTCTTCGTGTACGTCACGAACAGATGAAGCGCCAGGATGGCAAGAAAAGCGACGACGAAAGCGGAAAGATCCAGCAGGCTGAGCGAGCTGCCCCCGAACTGAACGACCTGCCTCGAGAAAAACTCGGGGAAGGCATAAAACCGGGATCCTATCGTGGCGTATACGAGGTTTTCGAGGAACACGGAACATCCCATCGCACTGATCATGAGGTAGAGTGACGGCGCCTTGCGGCGACGGAGGACCGAATAGGCCAGACGTTCGTTCGTCACGGCCAGAATCCCGCCCCCGACGATCGCGCCGACAAGAACGAGCCCGATCCCGAGGTGGAGCTTGGTCGCGAGAGCCAGTCCAAGATAGGCGCCGAGCATGATCACCGCCCCGTGCGCGAAGTTGCTGAAGCTGAGAACGCTGAAGACCAGCGAATACCCGACGGCCATCAGCGCGTAGATGCCGCCTATTGATAACCCGGTTACGAGGGTTTGCAGAAACACCCGCCACAGTCCTTTCAAAAATGAGTCCCGGACGCGGGCTCCCCGCGGGAGAGCGGGCGCGTCGCGTCCGGGCGCCGG
>CALFXN010000012.1 GCA_937957815.1 uncultured Synergistales bacterium | reverse complement strand
CGACGCGACGGATCGCCCTGTTTCCCCCCTCGTCACGGCGGTCTTCGGCATCCTGTCGGGAATGACGACCGGCATGGCGAACGCAGCAGGACCGATACTGAACCTCTACTTCCTCATAGCGCGGCTGCCCAAGCTTCGGTTCATCGCGACGTCCGCGGGATTCTTCTTCATCCTGAACCTTCTCAAGGTCCCTCTCTTCGTGAACCTCGGCATCATCAACGCCCAAAGTCTGCGGGTCAACCTGCTGACGCTTCCCAGCATCGCGCTCGGCTCGTTGCTCGGCTTTTGGCTCGTGAAGCGCGTTTCGCAGGAGGTCTTCAACCGGATCGTCGTCGCGCTCGCATTCGTCGCGGCCGCCAGGCTGCTGGTTGGATAGGGCGCGCGCATCCGTCCGGCGTCGCGCACCCCGTCCCCGCGTTCATGCTGAATTTTCCAAGAAGAGATACAATATGAATGCAGGCGACCCTGCGTCGGCATCGCGGATACCGGCGAAATGGCCGCTCCGGAAGGGACCCCGGCGGACGACCGGGCGACGCGTCCGGAGGGATCGTGCGATAATGGCGAAAAGAGGCTTCATGGACGATTCGATTCGAGAGGGGTGGATACCGTGAGAAACCTGAAACGATCCGTTCCGTTCGTTTCCATTCTCTGCCTGTTGCTCGCGTCCTGCGCGGCGCACGCGGCCGTCGTTCCGTCCGGCGACGCGTACCGGAACACCGTGACGGCGGCCCGCGAGGCGCTCTGGAAAACGATCGTCTCGGGCGCGGGGAACGCCGCGACGATCGCGGTCATGGACGGCGGACGGATCGTCTACTCCGAGGGCTTCGGCCCCGCCGACCGCGCGACGAACCGCCCCGTGACGGCCGACACGCGCTTCAACATCGGCTCCACGAGCAAGATGTTCGTCGCCGTCGCGACCCTGCTTCTGGCCGACGACGGGAAGCTCTCGGTCGACGACCCGGTCGCGAAGCACCTCCCCGAGTTCGTCATGAAGGACCCGCGCTATAGGGACATCACCGTCCGGATGCTCTTCAACCACTCGTCCGGCCTTCCGGGATCGACCTTCGAGTTCGGTTACGCGCTCGACGCAAAGCCGCACGCCACGTTGCTCGAACGGCTGAAGGACGCGACGCTCAAGCACGCGCCCGGCGCGATGGGAATCTACTGCAACGACGGCTTCACGCTCGCCGAAATGATCGTCGAGCGCCTGTCGGGCAAGAAGTTCACGGATTTCCTCGCCGAACGCGTCTTCGGCCCGCTCGACATGAAGAACTCCGGCCCGAGCATCGGCGAGTGGCGCGGCGACGTCGCGGCGTACTACGACGCCGTCGGCAAGAAGTACCCGCCGGAGGTCGTCCAGGTCTACGGCGCTGGCGGCCTCTCGTCGACGGCCGAAGACCTCTGCCGCTTCGCCGACAGCTTCGCCCCCGGCGGAAAACACATCCTCTCGGACGCATCCGTAACCGAAATCCTCAAAAGCCAGCCCACGGACTTCACCCCGTTGCTGAAGGGCCCCGCCATCCTCGACGCCTTCGGATGGGACGACGCGCAGCTCACGGGCTACAAAAAGTTCGGCTTCCAGGTCCTTTCGAAGAGCGGCGGAACGATGTTCTTCTCGACGAACCTCGCCCTCCTCCCGTCGAAGAGGATGGCCGTCGCCGTCAGCATTTCCGGCCACGCGGCCGCCGACGCCGTGACCTACGCGGTCATGAACGCGCTGCTGAAGGACAGGGGGCTCCCCTTCCCCGAAGCGCCCTCCGTGCACAAGCCGGCGGAACCGCAGCCGATCCCGCCCGAACTGCTCGCCCACGCGGGATTCTACGCCAACCGGGACGGAGGCGCCCGGACCGCCTTCGACACGACAAAACACACTCTGAACGTCCACAGGCTCGGAGCGAAAGACGAACCGCCGGTCCTCACGCTCGTCCACAACGGCGGATTCTTCCATGACGGCGCGAAGGGAACGCGATACTACTTCGTCGCGAAAGACGGCCGAACCTGGCTCGTCATCGGCGACATCCCCCGCTTCGGCGCCGACTCGCAGGAATACCTCAAGATCGAACCCGCGACGAACCCCGTGACATTCGCCGAAGACCTGAACGGAACATTCTGGCTCCGGCGCGACGCCTCTCCGTTCGTCCAGGTTTCCGACGGATTGCTGACGCGCTCGACCACGAGCGCGGAACTCCCGGGCTACGCGACGTTCTTCGGCATCGTCAGGATCGAGACACCCGATTTCGCGAGAATCGCGGCAACCGGCTCCCGCGACCAGACCGACATCGCGCTCGTGAAAAAAGGAAGCGACGTCCGGCTGAAGGCGGCGGGCTTCACGTTCTCCCCGGTCCGTTCGGCCGGAGCGCTCGCTGCCGGAAAGACCGCCGTCACCATCGGCGCGGACGGCGAGAACGAATGGAAGCGGCTCGACGCCGGCGCGATCCTGTCGTTCGAGCGGCCGGAAAAGGGACGCGTGGTCGTGCTGACGTGGGGGGAGGACGACCCGAAGGCGCTCTTCGACAGCATCGTGGACTCGGGCGACGTCTACGCCCCCGGAGGGAGCTTCGTCTTCTGCGCCGGAAAGCCCGGCGACGCGTTCGGGATCACGGCGAAGTAGCGAAAACACTTGGCGACGCAACATCCAGGCGCCGCAGGCCGAAAACAAACGAAGCCCCGGAGCGGGTAAAAAAACGCCCCGAGGCTTCGTTTGTCGCTCACAACAAATTCGCTGCTCGCAGTAATTCGTTGCTCGCCGCTACCTGTCGTCGCGGAAGACGACGCCGCCCTTCATCACGAAGGAGACCTTCTCCGTCGCGGAAATGTCGTCGAAAGGACTCCCCGGCATCGCGACCAGATCCGCGTTCTTTCCGGCGGCGATGACGCCCGTCTCGAGCCCGAGCATCTCGGCCGCCGCCGACGTCCCGGCCTTCAGCGCCCGCAGCGGCGCGATTCCGTTTCGGACCATCTCGGCGAACTCCGTCGCGCCGTTCTCGGAGAAGTCGAACGTCCCGAGATCCGTGCCGAAGGCGAGCTTCACGCGGCTCTTCGCGACATTCGCGGCGCACTCCAGGAGCCGCGGCGCGTACTTCAAGTCCTTCTCGCGGACGTACTCCGGCGCGCTCATGTCGATATGACCGCTCGCGGTCGCCCGCGCGTTCGCCACGACCGCGATCTGCGTCGGAACGAGCCAGACGCCCTTCTGCGCGAGCATGTCGAGCGTTTCGACCGAGGCCAGGCTTCCGTGCTCGATCGACGCCGCGCCCGCGACGACCGCCCGGCGGACGGCCTCGTCGCCGTACGCGTGGACGAACACGGACTTTCCGATGTCCCGCGCCGCCGCGACCGCCGCGTTCATCTCCTCCTGCGAATACGACACGTCCTCGGGACCGTCGCTCGGCGACATGAAGCCGCCGCTGCCCGCGATCTTGATCCACTCCGCGCCGTGGCTGACCTCGTTGTGGACCGCGTGCCGCACGCCGTCAACCCCTTCGGCGACCGACGCCTGATCGAGCGTCACGCCGTTCCGGAGCAGACCGGCGGCGTCGAAATGCCCCCCGACGGCGGAAATCATGTGCCCGCCGCAGACGATCCGCGGTCCCCGGATGATCCCGGATTCGACGGCCTTCTTCAGCTCGGGGACGACCCAGAAGGAGAAGCTGAAATCCCCGGCGTCGCGAACGGTCGTAAAGCCGTTGTCCAGGAGGAGTCCGCAGGCGCGCACTCCGTTCAGCGTCAGCGAGGCGTCGTTGCTCCCCATCGTGTTCGCGAAGAACCGCGCGCCGCCCGTGAGGTGGACGTGCGCGTCGATGAACCCCGGCGTCACGAACTTCGACGACAGGTCGATCACGCGGGCGCCCTCCGGCCGCGCGACGTTCTTCCCGACTTCGGCGATCCGGCCGTCGACGACGAGAATCTCCGCGGCCCCGAGCGGCCCGTCCGACACGCCGTCCCAATAATTCCCGACCAGCAGGACCGTCGCCTGCTTCGGCGCGGCCGCCGCGCAGGAGGGAAGCAGAAATACCCCAAGCATCAGCAGTGAAACGAGAACGTGTCGCATCATCCGTCACCCTTTCTGAAAAACGCATCGTGTGAAAACGGGGAAACGATACCGCAGGAGGGATCAGAAACGCAAAATCACCGCCGGTAGCCTTGAGCGCTCTTATCCCCTGAACGTGCTGTGCGCGCTTTTTCGGAGCGGTTCCGTCGTAGACTCCAGCAAGCAGATCCAGCCCTACCGAAACCAGAGTATCGCCGACCTTGACCTTGCGGAGAAACGTGAAAAACTGCTCTGAGTGTTTCTCGTAGTTGTTTCGCGTCAATACCCTCTCGATGGTCAGGTACATCTCATGCGACGCCAGGCTGCGATGGTCGAGAAGGAGATCGACGTCGAGACTCCCGACATGCCCCTCTCCGGGAAAGAGAAGCGCGGGAACCCAACCTCCGACAATCATCAGGCAGTCCTGATACTCGCTCAGGATATTCGAAAGTTCCAGCAGGACGCTTCTGGCGGCTTCGACCTGAACGGCGGAATAATCGATCCGGCTCTCCGGCTCGCGCATCACCATTTCTTTCCGATCGCTCCTTCCAAAACGGCCTGAGCGGCTTCCTCCCCGCGCCCCTTCAATCCCATGAGATCCAGATATGCCTGGACAGGAGATACGACGACACCGTTCCCGACCTCACGAACTCCGATCAGGACGCAGGAATCGTACGGAACGAAAAGCGATACGTTCGCCCCGCTCGAAACGCGCTTCCATCCGAAAGACGCGGGAAGATCCTCAAAATGCCCGCGATCGACGTATGCGTGAACGCGCTGGTATCGGACGGCCGGAACATACCGAACCCCGCCGGAAAATCCGGTCAGGGCGCCTGAAATATGCTTTCGCCGGAAGGCTTCGGAAAGCTTCGCCTCGATTTCGGGAACCGGATCGAGCGCGTAGAAATCCATACCGTCGTTCGGCTTCCTGTTGTACGTTTCGCTCCACTCTGCCAGAACCCCGGCGGGATCTGTCAACCGAAATCCGGCCTTTGTGCTCTCGATCCATTCGCGATCCTCGAGGAACCGCTTCACCTTCGACACCTGTCCCAAACTCACGCCGGACGCCTCGACCATTTGATCGATCTTCCAGACCTTGCCGGGATGCTCGAAGAAATGTCGCAAGACAACGCCGGATCTCACCGACGAACGCTCGAAAACGGATTTCATCCCCCTGCTCGTCGTGAACGGATTCGGCCTGCCTTCAATCCGGACATAGACCGCTTCGTGACGGATGAGGCAATTCCCGGCCAGATCGATATATCCCACTCCGGCTTCCTCGCAAATCTCCGCCCCGGTCTTGGAGATATACGGCGCCGCGAGGATGCCGTAGAACGCGCCCTTTCCTCTGTTTTTCGCCTGCTCGATCCGCTCCGCAAGCGATATAACCCCCGTTCGCAGGAATCGGGGTTCTCCGCTGTTCTTCGCTTCGATACAGAGATACAGACGCCCGCCGGAAACGAGAGAGACATCGAGAACACCGTCGAATCCTTCCCGTTCGCAGCTTTCCGGCCGCTCCGTTCGAATACCCCTGAAGGCCGGAAGATGCGAAAGAACGTCCGCAAGCGCCTTGGACGCCTTCAGGACTATTTCGCTGTCCCGCGGCGGTGCAAACGAAGACGGTTTTTGCTTCATTGTTATCAACCACTTTCACGATTCGGTGAAACATACTATAACAATGAAACTCAGAGATATCAAGTCCGGATTCGGGGATGGCCCGGAAATGAAAGGCGCTTCTTCGCCGGGATGACCATATCAATCCCGCTCCCCGGATGTCACCGGCCGGATGGCCCCGATTTCGAGAAGCGCCTCGAACGTGTTGGCGGCGCCGCCATGCTCGACGATCAGGCCGTCGACGACGCGGTCCACATTGACGCCGGTAATCACCACAGCCTTGCCGGTCGGCGCCATTCCGAGCCACGAGCCCAGGTGTGACCTGCGTCGCCACCCATTCGCCCTCCGCTATCTGGTTCCCCACGGTCAGGTGAAGATCCGGATACGTTTCCCGAACGGCTTTGACGTGCTCCGCCATCCCGGCGACGCCGCAACGGACGCGGACCTTGCCGTCGGTTGCGACGCACTCGGGAGAGACGAACCGGTCCAGATGGGTCACATCTTCCGTGTTGCCGATCTCCTCGATGAAACGGCGGATCAGGAACTTGTTGTGTTGCGTCGTGGACATTTTCGGCCTCCTTTTTACAGTTTTTCACGTACAACATTATGATACTTTAATGTCCAAAGACCTTCTCATATCCTTACGAGAATATTTTAGACAAGACCGGTTGGAACGACGCGTTCCATCCCGACGAACACCCGGGCCCACCGACAGCTTCCTCCCCGGTTCACGTTTCCATCAAAATGATAAAATGCTTGTTCAGAGACTCAATACGGAATACATTTTTAGGGGGAAGTGTTCCATGATCGCCTATTGCGGCATCGACTGTTCCAAATGCGAAAGCC
>CALFXN010000011.1 GCA_937957815.1 uncultured Synergistales bacterium | reverse complement strand
GGGGCGGCGGGACGCGCTCCACAACGCGGACCCGCACGCCTGGAAGCGGGCACAGTACGTCCGCATCCTGATGGGAGCGAGGGCGAGCGTCGGACAGTATCCGCTCCTGTAGGACGCGGGAGCTGACATCTCGGGGGAGGCGAAGGAGATGGAACAGGAGAAGAAACCGCTCACGGAAGAAGATCTGCAGCGCGCCGAGGAGATCATCCTCCGGCTGAAGGGGGAGGCTCCCGTTCCGACGGAGCAGGACCTCCTTCTTGACGATGAGGACCTCGACGAAATCCTGAAAGTCAAAGAGACCGGCGAATAGACGACCCTGCAACAAATAAAAGACGGGATCCACCCCCCTCAGGGGGAGGGGCCCGTCTTTTTTTGTCGCCGGTACGAAAAACAAGTTGTGCTATAATACAAAAACATTCTTGGTATCATATCCTATTTACAGACAACTCTCCCGTTTCAGGATTTTCACCGCGCTTCGCTCCCACCGCAATTTCCAGGAGGTGATACGGCAATGACCGAGAGGAATTCCGGCGACGCTCCATTCGAAGTTCGCACGTGCGAACTTGTCACCATCAGCACGGGCATCCATGCGAGAACGATCGGCGAACTGCGCCAGGCCGTTACGATCGTTCCGGAAGGGTGCCTCCACTATCATTTCTGGGGACGAAGACTCCGTCCCCAGATCGGAGAAACGGAATACTTCAACGATTTCGCCGAATGGATCGCCCGTTCCCTGAGAGACATCACTCTCGCGGAACGACTGAGCGCCGTGAACCCGGAGGAGCACGAATCGCTCGAAGGCGTCCGGCGCGAAATCCTCGGAAGGATCGACGAACGCATGGACGAAGACGATTCGCTCACATGGGCGAAGAGCGATCATCCGTTTTTCTTCGTGCGGGCGCAGATCCTCGTCTTCCCGACGGACAAACGCTTCTCGGGAGTCGAGGAACTTCCGGAAGCGGTGAGTTCCTTCGATCGGGGAAGCGTGTTTTATCACATCATCGACGCCAGGAGACGGACACGCGCGAAGGAGGACGATATCTCGTCCTGGCTCGCCGGTTTCGGCAGTCGGACGGATTCGCTGCGTCGGAAGCTCGGGAGGATCGACCCTTTCATCTTCGCGCTCGACCAGTTGCGCGAGGAAATCGTCGCGGCCGTCCGCGGCGACGGAACAGGCTCCGAAGGGAGGTCTCCGGAATGAGCGGAATGCTTCAGGAGTACGAACGCGTCGTCCACCCGACCGTTCTCTCGCAGATTCGTCTTCTCGGGCGCAAGCTTGCAGGGGCCTCCGTCGTCCATGTGAATTCGACGCGTTCAGGTGGAGGCGTCGCGGAAATTCTCGACCGGTTCGTCCCGCTCATGGAGGAACTCGGAATCGACGTCCGATGGGAGGTCATCTCGGGCGCGGATGAGTTTTTCGCGGTCACGAAACGGATGCACAACGCGATCCAGGGGGCGGGACAGGCGCTCTCGGACGCGATGAAGAAGACATACACGGAAACGAATGGAGCCAACGCGGAAGTGCTGAGAAGCGTTCTCGAGGCGGCGGATTTCGTGTTCATCCACGATCCTCAGCCAGCCGCGCTCCTCAGGATGTGTCCGGGACGGCGCGGAAAATGGATCTGGCGGTGCCACATCGACTCCGGACGCCCGGAACGGCGTGTCTGGGACTTCCTTCGCGAATGGGTCGAACCGTACGATGCGAGCGTCTTTTCGATGGCCGAATACGCGCAGCCGTTGCCGCATCCGGAATATATCGTTCCTCCGAGTATCGATCCCCTGAGCGAAAAGAACGTCGAACTCCCGGAAGACGAGATCCGACGGGTTCTCATTTCCTTCGGAATCGATCCCGAGCGCCCCGTGGCGCTCCAGGTATCACGCTTCGACCGCTTCAAGGATCCGGTCGGAGTCATAGAAGCCTACCGGCTCTGCAGGCGTTCGATGGACCTGCAGCTCGTGTTGGCCGGGGGCGACGCCGCGGACGATCCGGAGGGGGCCGCAGTGCTCCGGGAGGTTCGCGAGGCGGCCGCGGACGATCCGGATATCCATGTCCTCACGCTGCCGTCGGATGCGCACCGGACGATCAACGCGCTGCAGCGCGGCGCGGATGTCGTCATCCAGAAGTCGACGAAGGAAGGATTCGGGCTCACGGTCGCGGAGGGGATGTGGAAGCACCGTCCCGTAATCGGGGGAGACACGGGGGGCATCCGCATCCAGGTCATCGATCACGTGACGGGCTTCCGCGTCCGGACGCCGGAGGGCGCCGCGCTCTGGATGCGCTATCTGGTCCGGCATCCCGGGGAAGCGAAGACGATGGGAGAAAAGGCGTATGCGTTCGTCCGGGAGCACTTTCTGATCACCCGACAGCTCCGGAACGAACTCAGCGTCATGGTCGCTCTCGGCGCCGGAGAAACCGACAGCCTCGAGGTCTTCCTGTGATCGGGACGCCTCCGATTCCCGAGGGGTTCTGGAGGAAAGCGGCCGCGAGCGAATCCCCCGTTCTGATTCTCGATTACGACGGAACTCTCGCGCCCTTTTGCGACGATCCATCGCGTGCGGTTCCGTATCCCGGAGTCCGGGAGCTGCTTATCCGTATCTCCCGCAGCCGGACGAGAGTCGCGGTCGTTTCGGGGCGCCCCGCGCGGGAGATTTTCGGACTTCTCGACACGCCGGGGATCGATCTGTGGGGCGAACACGGCGGGGAACGTTTCCGCGACGGCGCTTCTGTTTTTCTCTTCCCGCCGGGGGCGGAACAGGAGACGCTCTTTGCCAAAGCCGTTGAAATGGCGCAGAGAGAAAGCCCCGGGGTGCGACTCGAGCGCAAGCGACTTTCGCTCGCGGCCCACGTGCGCGGCGTTCCGGAGGGAGAACGCCGTCTCGACGTTCTCGAACGCGTGTGGCGCTCCCTGCTCGGTGAGAGACGGGAGGAAATCTCGTTGCAGCGGTTCGACGGAGGAATCGAACTGCGCCCTCAGCGAGTCGGCAAGGCCCTGGCCGTCTCGGAAATCCTTTCCGGAACGGGGAAAGACGACGCCGTTGCCTATCTCGGAGACGATTTCACGGACGAGGACGCGTTTCTCGCTCTCGGAGCAAGGGGACTCGCGGTTCTCGTCCGGAAGGAACCGAGACCGACGGCAGCCCGACATCGGATCGTTCCGCCGGAGGAACTCCTCCTGTTTCTCGGACGATGGGCGGCGTCGGTGGAAGGAGGGGGCCCCGAATGAGGAAGCATGCGCGGTTTGTCGTCGTCTCGAACAGGCTTCCGGTCGTCATCGAACGGAACTCGGACGGACTCCGCGCGATTCCGGGATCGGGAGGACTCATTTCGGCAATGACTCCCGTGCTGCGGGCGCGGGGAGGGATGTGGATCGGGTGGCCGGGACATTCGGACGGCGTCCCGGAGCCGGAGGTCCTCCAGACCCTCGAGGCGGGGAGTGCGGACTGGGGATTCGACCTGGTCCCGGTCTTTCTGCCCGAGGACGTCGCGACAGGATACTACGACGGATTTTCCAACGCGACGATCTGGCCGCTGTTCCACGATCTCCAGGGACGAACCGTCTTCGAGATCGCGTACCACAAGGCCTACCTCGATGCGAACCGGATGTTCGCCGACCGCGTGGAATCCTGCACCGAGGAGCGGGACTTCGTGTGGGTGCACGACTATCATCTCATGGATGTCGCCCGGTTCCTCAGGGAGCGCGGGACGAAGAGAACCTGCGCCTTCTTCCTGCACATTCCGTTCCCGCCGCCCGACATCTTCATGAAACTTCCGTGGAGGCGGGAGATCCTCGAGGCGCTCTTCCACTACGATCTCTTGGGGTTCCAGACATTTCGCGACCGCAGGAACTTCCTCGATTGCGTGGACGACATTTCCCCATGTTCGCACCCTTCCGGTCGGGGCAACGTGATCCGCATCCGGAGGGAGAACCGTCAGGTCGGTCTCGGGGTGTTTCCGATAGGGATCGACGCGCGTGAATTCGAGAATATCTCCCGGAGCGCTTCGGCGCACCTCGCCGAGCAGAGCGTTCGGGAGACCGCCGGCAACCGGAAAATCATTCTCGGCGTCGACCGTCTTGACTATACGAAGGGAATCCCCCACAGGCTGAAGGCGTTCGAGAAAGCGCTGGGGACGCACCCCGAGCTGTGCGGAAATGTTACGTTCCTTCAGATAGCGGTCCCGAGCCGGGAAGGAGTCGAAGGGTACCTTCCCCTGCGGCGGGAAATCGAACAGATCGCGGGGCACATCAACGGACGGTTCACGTCATCCGGATGGGTTCCCGTCGTCCTCATGGTCAGGGGCGTGAACCGGGAGGAACTTGTCGCCCACTACAGGGCCGCCGATGTGGCGATGGTCACTCCGCTCAAGGACGGGATGAACCTCGTGTGCAAGGAGTACTGCGCGGCCCGGACTGACGGGGCGGGCGTCCTTGTCCTCAGCGAATTCGCGGGAGCGGCGGCGCAGCTCTACAGGGGCGCGATGCTCGTGAATCCGCACGATATCGACGGGACTGCGGACGCAATCGCCGAGGCGGTCTCTATGCCGCGGAAGGAGCAGCGGAGGCGCATGCGGCTGCTGCGGAACACGATCCGGCAGAAGGATGTCTACTGGTGGATGGACACCTTTATCCAGGTGGCTTCGGGAAGAAAG
>CALFXN010000010.1 GCA_937957815.1 uncultured Synergistales bacterium | reverse complement strand
TACCCGCACGGGCTCAAAGGAGAGGATATCCCGTTCATCGCGAGGGTCATGGCGATCGCCGACGTCTACGACGCGCTCGTAAGCGGACGCCCCTACAAGATCCCGATTCCCCACGAGGAGGCCGTCGCCATTATCGTCGCGGGTGCCGGAGTCCATTTCGACCCGCGTCTCGTCAGGGTTTTCCTCGGGTGCGCCGCCGAGTTCGAGGCGATCGCGCGGGGTTCGACATAACCGGAATCCGACGAGTGACGTACTCGTTGTCGTGCGCCTCGACGGGTTCCCTCAGCGCGGCGTGGAAACGGCTCCGGTCCCCAGCAGGATGGGAGTCGAATGAACCCTGCGTTCGAAGAGATACGTGCTTTTCCCTTCGAGAGCCGTCATCTGCTTGGTGTAGTGCTTCAGGGATGCGGCGACCTGCGCGATGTGCCCCGCGTGCATTCCGGCCTCCAGCTTTTCACTCTCGACCACGGAAAGGGAAAGCGTGGTCAGCCGAACCTGACAGATCTCGCCCTTCCGGTCTCTCGCCTCGAAAAACCCCCGCAAGGCGTCCGTCCTGCTGAAGAGCTCCATCCTGTCCCTGTCGAAGGAAACGCACACGGTTTTCAGGACATCCGCCGGAACCTTTCCCGGAACGACGCAGACGAAATCATCCCCTCCGACGTGCCCCAGACGGGAGCCTTTCGGAAGATCGGCGAGGGCGTCCCTGAGGATTCGTGTCAGCAACATGATCAGCCGGTCGCCGTTCGTGAAGCCGTACGTGTCGTTGTATTCCTTGAACCGGTCCAGGTCCGCGTAGATCAGCGAAAACGGCGTTCCGCCGTCCCTGCTCTCGCGGATCCACGCCTCGATGTGCCGGTTTCCCGGCAGGCCGCTCAGCGGGTTGCAGTTCAGCGCGCGCTCGATCTCGAGTTCTTCCGCGCGCGAAATGATCTGCTTCATCGTGATCGTGCCGGAGTAGTTCCCGTTTTCGTCGACGACGACGACGGGATCGTACAGGTCGTCGTGGCATCGCTCCATTGCCGACTTCGCGAGTCCGCTCACGGGCGTCTGCCGCGGCACCGCGAGAAAATCGCGTTTCGCGGCGCATTCGACCGCCTGCTTCTGGAAGAGCTGGTAGCCGAAGGCACCTCCCATTTTCTGGAAGAATCCCTGACGCGTGATGAGACCGTACGGTTTCGCCCCGTCCAAGACGACGACGTGGTCGGTCGAGGGGGAACGGCGGAAACGGCGCTCCATCTCCTCGCAGTCGATCTCTGCGCACCGCAGGACCGTTCCCCGTTGCGCCAGCGCCATGACGCCCTCTTCACCCTCGCAGACGTCACCCGTCCTGCGGAGGATGTCGTTCCGGATGTCCCGTATCTCCCGCATGACGGATTCTTCAGGAGCTTCGATCTCCCCGGTCGGTCTCGCGAGGCAATACCCCTGCGCGAAGCGGACGCCGAGCTCAAGGACCGTCCTGAGGTCGTCCCAGTCCTCGACGCCCTCGGCGATGACCTTCGCGTTCACCTTCGACGAGAAGGAGCAGAGGAACGCCACGATGTTCTGCTTGTACGGGTCGTGCGTTATTCCACGGATCAGGGACATGTCGATTTTCATGTAGTCGGGAGCGCAGCACGCCAGCGTCTGAAGTCCGG
>CALFXN010000009.1 GCA_937957815.1 uncultured Synergistales bacterium | reverse complement strand
GTACTGGTCGCGCGAGACCTTGTCCGACCCCGAATGTCCGATCCCCGGATCGACACTCTCGAGGCTCAGCCGAAGCGTCACGAAGCGCGCACGCCGGAGCGCGCAGGCGCACGCCGCGTCGATCTCGCGGACGTGGAGGCCGTTCGGCGTGTGGAACCGCGCCCCGTCGAAGCGTTCGAGGAACGAAGCGAGGGGGAGGAAGCGCGTCTCGCGCCCCACGAGGAGCGCATCGTCGTAGAACGCGATGTCGTTCACCTCGGGAAGCGACAGCTCGAAGGAAATCTCCCGCTCTACTTCGTCGGGCGGACGGAGGACGAACGACGGCCAGAGGCGCGACGAGGCGCAGTAGCCGCACCGCAGCGGACACCCCCACGACGTCGCCGTGACCGCGTAGCCGAGGCCATCGTAGAGGTCGAACGCGGGACGCGCGGCCGAGACGGGGCGGAACTTCGTCTGGACGACGTCCGCGCCGAGCGAGTCCGCGTGCTCCGGACACAATCGCGCGTACACGCCCCCGAGGAGCACCGGAACGCCGGGCAGGACGTCGCGAAGGATCGCGAGGCACCACGCGACGCCGGGGTACCAGTAGGTCATCCCGGACGTCAGGAGCACAGCGTCGGGCCTCGGGAGCAAGGCGAGGCGCGACCGGAAGGCGGCCTCGCCCATGCCGTACTTCCAGTAGCGCCTCGGAATGTCCCGGTACGGCGCGGGCTTCGGAACGCTTTCGCGCGCGATCCGGAAGCGTCCGAACGGCAGCGGCTTTTCGCGCCCCTCGTGGACGCAATCGATCAGGGCCACGGAATTGCCGCGCTCGCGAAGCTCTTCGAGCAGGTAGAGCAGACCGAGCGGCTTGGCCCACACGTCGCCGAACGCGAAGTCGACGACCGGCGGGTTGACGCCGAGGACGAACGCGCCGTCGAGCCCCGCGAGGAAGGCGTCAGCGCGAGAGGTCGTAATAGTCCTCTCCCCAGACTGTCGCGATGAACTCGTCGCGCCCGGACTTCGCCCGGTCCTCGTGGTATTCGTCGGGGCTCTTTTTGTAGAAGTCCTGGTGATACTCCTCGGCGTCGTAGAATGTGGACGCGGGCAGGATCGGCGTCACGATGGGGCCGGGGAAGCGTCCCGATTCGTCCATCGCCTTCTTCGACGCCTCCGCCGCAACACGCTGCTCGTCGGTGACGTAAAAGATCGCCGTCCGGTACGAGGAGCCCCGGTCCTGGAACTGGCCTCCGTCGTCGGTCGGGTCCACCTGCCGCCAGAACGCCCGGAGCAGCGTGTCGTAGGAGACCGCGTCGGGATCATAGCGCACGCGGATCGCCTCGTAGTGCCCGGAGGTCTGGCTCTTCACGTCTGCGTACGTCGGGTTCGCTAGTCTGCCGCCCATGTAGCCCGAGCGCACCTCGACGATGCCGTCGAGCGCGTCGAACGGCGACACCATGCACCAGAAGCAGCCGCCCGCGAAATACGCCGTCGCCGTCGCGGTCTTTCTCACTTCCGTCTGTTCGTTCATGAAGACCCCCCGTTTCGTCCGTTTGGCGCCTGCGTACAGCATAACACGGCGGATGCGCCGCAGGGGGTCACGCGCCTGAGACCGCCGCGTTCAGCAGCTTCCGGCGCTCCCGCCAGTCGGGAAGAAAGCCGTCCATCAGCG
>CALFXN010000008.1 GCA_937957815.1 uncultured Synergistales bacterium | reverse complement strand
CCCGGCGCCTCTCGTCGTCCTGGGACTGCGCCACAGCATCCGGTTCGCGGCACTGGGGCTCATTGCCGCGACTGCGATCGTCCTTATGCTTTCAGGGCCGACGGGAGCCGCTTTTTTCTTTCTCGGGTTCGGCGTTCTCGGTGTGGGGCTCGGAGTCCTCGCCGGGCGCTGCTCCCGCGGTGTCGACGTCATCCTGTACGGGATTCTCGT
Source organism: uncultured Synergistales bacterium (assembly GCA_937957815.1). Taxonomy (GTDB): domain Bacteria; phylum Synergistota; class Synergistia; order Synergistales; family Aminobacteriaceae; genus CALFXN01. The sequence goes on along the minus strand of CALFXN010000008.1, from coordinate 1,345 downwards.
CTCTCTTGGCAGCAAGATCCTGCTGATGGTGGCTGCGAAGGCACTTACGGGAGTCGATCCGTTCTCGATGGACCCGAAGGAAATCACGGAGGTCGTCGATCGCATCTTCGCCTTCTACGGGACGTTCGGGGCGTCTTCCGATGCGCTCTCCCAGGCGCGCGAGCAGGTTATGGCCGCGCTGCGTCTGCTTCCCACGATATTCCCGACGATTCTGATCATGGCGTCCGCGCTCGACTGCTACCTGAGTTACGTCGTGAGCGCCGCGGTCGTCCGAAGGACGGGGGGAGACATGCCGTCCCTGCCGTCGTTTTCGGAGTGGCGTTTTCCGAAGAGCGTCCTCGGAGCCCTCGTCGTCTCTCTCCTTCTTCCGTTCCTCGGACAGGACACCGAGTGGGGGCTCTTCGCGACGAAGATAGCCATCAATCTCAAGATGTGCATCCATGTCGTCTTTCTTCTTCAGGGAGTCTCTCTCCTCTGGTTCTTCCTCAGACGATGGAGCTGGAAAGCGCCGTTCGGTGCGATTATTATAGTGATGGTCGTGTTCATCCCCCTCTTCTCGACTGTAGCCGTCATGGCGGGCGCGGGGGACATGTGGTTCGATGTGAGAAACAGGGTTGGGAGGGGAAGCGCATGAAGGTCATTCTTTTGAACGATGTCCCGAAGCTCGGGAAACGCGGAGATCTGATGGAGGCTTCCGAAGGGTATGCCCGCAACTTTCTGATACCGAAGGGGCTTGCCGAGGAAGCGACGCCCTCGAAGGTGAACGAATGGAAGACCCGTCACGAAGCCCGGCAGAACAGGGAAGAGAAGAACCGCGCAGTCGCGGAGGAACAGAGAAAGCTCCTTCAGGGCAAGAGGGTGGTTCTGACCGTGAGCGCCGGGGAAAAGGGCAAGCTTTTCGGCGGCGTCACCGGAGCAGACATCGCGGAAGGCATCGAAAAGCAGCTCGGCGTCCGGGTCGACAAGAAGGACATTCGCCTTGAGGAAACGGTCCGTCATACCGGCGCATACACAGTCGTTCTGCGGCTCTTTCCCGGCGTCGAGGCGCAGATGACGCTCCAGGTCGACGGAGTTTTCTAGTGCCGGACGGATCCTTCGAACGGACGCCCCCATACAGTCTCGAGGCGGAGCGCGCGGTCCTCGGGGCGTGCCTGATGGACAGGGACGCTCTCAATGTCGTCACCGAACTTCTTTCTCCGGAGGATTTTTACGATCTTTCGAACCGGACCGCCTACGAGATGATCGCGGACATGTCCCAGAGGGACATCGCGATCGACCCCCTGACGCTGCTGGAGGAGATGTCGCGTACGGGCAAGAGCGACCGGCTCGGGGGGCAGCCGTTTGT
>CALFXN010000007.1 GCA_937957815.1 uncultured Synergistales bacterium | reverse complement strand
GTAGAGGACTACTGCTTCGTCGCGCCGTGCGTCGTCTTCACGAACGACAACTACCTCGGGCGCACCGAAGAACGTAAGAAGCACTTCGGCGGGCCGACGCTCCGCCGCGGCGATCCCATCGGCGCGAACGCGACCATCCTGCCCAACGTCGAAATCGGCGAAGACGCCCTGATCGCGGCCGGCAGCGTCGTCACGAAAGACGTCCCCGCGCGGACGATCGTCATGGGCTCCCCGGTCCGAGCGCTTCGTCCCGTAGCGGAAGAGCAGCTCATAGAGCGACAGACATTCTACGACAGATAAGGTGATCGACGTGACACAGGAATTAATCGAAAAGATCCGGAACAGAACCGCACGCATCGGCGTCATCGGCCTCGGCTACGTCGGCCTTCCCCTCGCGGTCGAAAAGGCCAGAGCCGGCTTTCGCGTCACGGGGTTCGACATCCAGCCCGACAAGGTCGCCATGATCAACAGAGGAGAGAATTATATCGGCGACATCGTCGACTCGGACCTCAGGAGGCTCGTGCAGGACGGAAAACTCGGCGCGTCCTCCGACTTCGGTCTTCTGAGGACGTGCGACATCGTCGCGATCTGCGTTCCGACGCCGCTCGACATCTACAAGCAGCCCGATCTCTCCTACGTCGTGAACTCGGCGAAGTCGATCGTCCCGCACCTCCATTCTCCGATGCTCGTCGTACTCGAATCGACGACCTACCCCGGGACCACCGACGAAGTCCTCAGGCCGCTCTTCGAAGATGCGGGCTTCGTCGTCGGACGCGACATCCATCTCGCCTTCTCGCCCGAACGAGTCGACCCCGGCAACGCGCGCTACAAGACCAAAAACACGCCGAAAGTCGTCGGCGGATGCACGCCGCAGTGTACGGCTGTCGCGCGCGAACTGTATGAAGCCGTGCTCGATGCGCCCGTCCACGTCGTCAAAAGCACGCGGGAGGCGGAAATGACGAAAATCCTCGAAAACACCTTCAGGATCGTCAACTGCGCGCTCGCGAACGAAATGGCCGTCATCTGCCACAAGATGGGCGTCAACGTCTGGGAGGTCATCGCGGCGGCGGCCACCAAGCCGTTCGGCTTCGTCCCCTTCTACCCCGGCCCCGGAGTCGGCGGACACTGCATCCCCATCGACCCCTACTACCTCACGTGGAAGGCCCGCGCCCACGACTACCACACCCGCC
>CALFXN010000006.1 GCA_937957815.1 uncultured Synergistales bacterium | reverse complement strand
TCGCAGTTCCTCCTCCGTGAAATGTGACGAAAGCACTTCTACCCGCCCCCACCGAACAGGCGCTTCAGCAACGCCGCCGTCGCCTCCCGCAACAGAACGATCAGCCGAAACATGCCACCACCTCCCAACAAAAAAGAGGGAGCCTCCCGGCCCCCTCTTCAGTATTGATTCCTCGCTACTCCCCGCGATTCATCGACTTTTTGATCCTGTCGATATACGCAAGCCCCCTTTCGGACAAATCCCCGATCTTCGCTTCCAACCGGTCCACGCGCGCGCGTTTTTCCTCCGCGCTTATTCCCTTCGCGATGGTGACTTTACTGATCTCCCGCCGCAGGTCATCTATTCCCCCCTTGTTCGTAAAGAGCTGGTTGACCTGCCTGACGCCGTTCTCCGCGCCGAGAATCCGGCGTTCCTGCGACGTAAGGGCGCCTCTGCCGGAGTTCTCGTAGATCTGCTTCGCCGAGCGAAAAAGCGTGTCGATCTCCTCGCGCTCGTCCTGGAACATCTGCGTCCAGCGTTGCCCCATCCTCGCCCGGGAGACGAACGACGAAACGCCGGGCGTCTCCTCGTACCAATCCCGGGCGGGACGCGTTTCGTCCTCCACCGCCCGGAAGGCCTTGTCCGCCAAGTTCGAAACGTCCTTCCCGGAACCTCCGGTGAGCTGCAGAACCGCATACTCCAGCTTCCGCGGACTCAGGTTGAACTTCTCTCCCGCCCACTTCGCCCATTCCGCCGTATAGGCTCCGTACTGCAATTTCGGCACCAGCCGTGCCTGCGAAAGAGAAACGATATTGCGTTCGTAGAACATGCTGTAGTTGGAGATGAGTTCCACCGGCAACGAAAAAAACAGCGGCATGTATTCCGGCATTACCGCGTTGTACAGCGACGTCGCCATCCCGTCGAACGCCTTCCTGTCGTTCGCGAACAGGTAATCGACGAACCGCTCCGGAATCGAGCCGAAGAGGACTCCGATCTCGAACGGCTTTGGAATCATGAAATGATGCCCGCCGACGAAGACATTCCAGAACAGATTGCGCCGCCACGCCGGAAGCGCCAGATACTTCTTGCGCCGGTCGTCGTCGCTCAGGTTCCAGATCGTCTGCAGCAGCGACGGCAACGTGATGTACAACACGCCGCGCGCGAGCGTCCCCGCATCGACCTTTCCGTCGTGGTAGATCGCCCGAAGCCCCTTCGAAACCCCCTGAACGGACGCGTTGAAAAACGGAACGTACTTCGATATCTGCTTGGACGTACGTCCGCCGCGCATGTAGTTCAGGATATCCCGCGATACGAACGCGGCCCTCTCCTGTGACCCGCCGTATTGCCGGACCTTCTGGTATTGTCCGACCCTCGTGCCGAGTTCGGAAAGTGCGGACGCCGCGCCGAGCGCCCTCCACAACGCGCGAGGCGGATTCCGCAGTTCGTCGGTCAGGCGCTCCGTCCCCTTTCCCGCTCGGATCATCTCCGCCATCCGCTTTCGCGACTTCGGATCCAGATGCGCCAATCCCTGCATGGCGCCGGACTTCATGAACTCCTCGAACGCGGCGTCCTGCTTCCAGACGTGGAATACCCCCCGCAACGTGTCGACGAAGGGGACGAAATGCTCTCCGACGACGCCCGCCTGAAACGTATCCCGGATCGGGTTGCGCAGAATGAACCCGGGGCCGTGCGTGACGCCTTCGCGGAGCGCCTTCACCGGCGCCTGAATGATCTTCGCAAGAACGCCGTCGATGTTCGGGGCCGTCGACATCACCAGCGCCATATAGATATCCGGCGTCGTCTTGAAATACCGCTTCTTGCCGCCCTCCCAGACGTGAAAGACGTATTCGCCCGGCTTCGACCAGGGGGTATCCGTCGGATCGATAAGCCCCTCGTAATCGCCCCTGTCCACCATCCGGACGATCTCCCGCGCGGCCGCCTGCTTTCCGACGAGCCCCTCGACCGTATACGCATTCGCAACGATCTGATAGAGCGGATCGATGACATCCCGCTTCGACCCCTTGAGCCGCTTGATCGGGGACAACAGATTGACGATTCCCTTCGACCGAATCATGGACCCTTCGAGATCCCCGTCCGGTCCGAAATCCCGCTGCAACGGAATGTAGTTCGGATACTTCTGCGTCAGAAGGGAGTACAGCTCGTCCGAAACGACGCCCGCGTCCCGCTGCTTCTCCAGAAGATGCCGGCTGAATCCCACAAGATCCTGCTGCGCCTGCTTCCAGTGCGGA
>CALFXN010000005.1 GCA_937957815.1 uncultured Synergistales bacterium | reverse complement strand
TCTCCCGGTATCGCGTGACGCCGACGAGAAGACAGACGGCGAGAAGTCCGGCCATGATGTACAGATCCTGCCGCGTGACCGTGAGGATGCTTCCGAAGAGATAGCTCATGAGATCCGCGCCCCCGCGCGGCGCGAGATCCGTGCAGATCACGCCGAGGGCCATTCCCGCCGCCCAGAGCACGCCGATGACGGCGTCGGCGCGGCCCGGGTGCCTTCGGGCGATCCACGCCATGAGGACCGAGACGGCCCCCGTGAACGCGAAGGTTCCCGCTTCTGGCGGAAAGCCCAAGTAGAGCGACAGCCCGACGCCGCCGTACGCGGCGTGCGCGACGCCGCCCGCGAGGATGACGTAGCGCCTCACGACGACGAGCGTGCCGAGAATGCCGCAGAGCGCGCTCGCGAGAAGGGCCGCAAGGATCGCGTTGCGCATGAATTCGAACTGGAGCGCTTCGGTCATGGTCAGTCTCCGTCTCCGCCGTCGTCGCTTCCGTCGTGGCGGTGCGGCGCGAGCACCCGGTGCGGCAGGCCGTGCGCGACGAGTTCCACGGGACAGGTTCCGTACGCGAGCGAGAGCATCTCGGGGACGATCTCGCCGGAGTCGTGGTAGAAGACGCGACGGTTGACGCACGCGACCGCCGTAGCGCGGCTCGAGACGGCCGAGAGCCCGTGGCTCACCTCGACGATCGTGATGCTTCCTCTGAGGGACGCAAGGCGTTCGTCGAGAACCTCCCGGGCTTCGCGATCGATCGAAGCGGCGGGTTCGTCGAGCAGCAGCAGGCTCGGTTCCGCCGCGAGCGCGCGGGCGATCAGGACGCGCTGCCGCTGTCCCTGCGAGAGCGCCCCCATGAGGTCGCCCCTCCGGTGCGCGAGGCCCATCGCCTCCAGGGCTTCCTCGGCTCGGACGCAGTCGCCGCGGCCGAGCCGGGTCCCTTTTGTTCCCGGCATGTGGAGCCGCCCCATGAGGACGACGTCGAGAACGGATACCGGGAAGCCACGGTTGCGCCCGGCGTCCTGCGGCACGTACCCGATGCCGCGGGCCTCGCCCGCCGGGAGCCCGAGAACGGCGATCCTGCCCGCGTCGGGCGGGATCAGGCCGAGTATGAGCCTGAGCAGCGTCGTCTTGCCGCCACCGTTCGGCCCCATGCAAACGAGGTATTCGCCCTCCGGAACCGAGAAGGAGACGTCCTCGAGAACGGGATCCCCTCCGTAGGAGAATGAGACCTCGTCGAACCGCAGCGCCGGAATATCGCTCACGCCCTTTTCCTCTTTTCCTTTTCGCGATCGGTCTTGCGTTTCCGAGGGGCGTCCCCCGCCTTCTGGATCTGGAGCGGGGCACGACGGACACCGAGCGCCGACGAAACCGCGTCGACGATCGTCGAAAGC
>CALFXN010000004.1 GCA_937957815.1 uncultured Synergistales bacterium | reverse complement strand
CGCTCGTCACGAGGCAAGCGCCATCGCGGACGCGATATCCGCGGCGATCATCGCGCGCTTGCTCTTCTCGACGAAGAACGCAGGGCCAGCCTGAAGATACGACGGGAAGGCCCGCGAACCACGGAAAAAATACGTTCCGCCCCGGATCCTGTACGTCGATCCCGCCGGAATGACGCGAGCCGCCCCCTCTCGCTTCGCGATCGCGTTGACCGACGCGATCGCCGTATCCCCCATGAGGAGCCACGCGCGGACGCCGCCGAAGTGCGACAGCTCCCGTTCGAGAAGAACGGAGCATCTTCCGGTAGTCTTCGTCGACACCGTGTATCCGGCCTTCGCGCATTTCACCGCCGTGGTGCAATACACGCCGAGCGCGAGAAGATCCTCGATGGACGAGGCATGGACGCCTGCGCTCCTGAACGCCTCCATCGTGGTCCGGGCGAAAAGAGGATCCCCTGGGGCGTAATAGAAATCCTCCGAGGCGCGGGGCGCCGATTCCGAGATCAGCACGACCCTGACCGCGTCCGGATCGATGTCGACGTCCGGGACGAGAAAGCTCCCGTCCCGGACGTCCGGACACGGCTCCGCGGCGCAGCATCCGATACCGTCGCATATCCGCATGAACGATCCCTTCCCTTCGCGTGCGTTGCGTAGCGTTTCACACGCGTATTGTAGCGCCGATACGCGATATCCGGGAAATCGCCCCCCGGCGGGGCGATCTCAGACCGGCGGCTCGGTTCCGGGCGCGAGGGGCATGACGAAGGGACCTCCCCTGATCACGTCGCCGATTCCGAACGAGGCCATCGCCGATATGCAGGATTCAACCGTCTCCCTGTCGCCGCTCGCCTCGAAAAGCACGGAATCCGCGTCTTCCTCGAGAACGCGCAGCGGCAGCGTCTCCGGGACGTCGCACGCGCGACAGGCGCACCGTATCAGAGCGACCCATCGTTCCCGGAACGCCTCTCCGCTGACATCTTCGACCCGAAGGACGTCGACGACCTTCCGGAGGTTCAGGACGGCCCGTTCCGCCGCACCGTCATCCCCGGGAAACACCAGCGTGTACCGCACGACCCCCGGATGCATCGTCTTGGCCAGACTCATCCCGCGGAGGCGAAACCCCCTTCGGGCCATCACTCCCGTAAGTCGCAGAAAGGCTTCGGGAGAATCCGCCGCGAGAACGGAAAGTCTTTTCTCGGAAACATTCATCGTCGTCACCTCTCACACAAGAATCTCAGGCATCTCCGGCGCGGAACAGAAAATCGCCCAGAGCGCCCCCCGGTGGGACCATGGGAAAGACGTTCTCCTCCTGCGCGATCCGGCATTCGACCAATACCGGCCCTTCGACCGAAGCGACTTCGGACAGGACCGAATCGAGCCCTTCGAGCGAGGAGCATGAAAATCCCGGAATGCCGAACGCGCCGGCAAGCCTGACGTAGTCGCACGGGGAACCGGTCACGGTCTGGGAGTAACGGCCGTCCCGAAACAGCTCCTGCCACTGCCGCACCATGCCGAGGCAGCCGTTGTTCAGAATGAATATCCGGATGGGGACGGCGTAGCGCACGCAGGTATCGAGCTCCTGGACATTCATCAGGAATCCGCCGTCTCCTGCGACGCAGACGACTGGGGAGAGACCTGCGGCGAACGACGCTCCCACCGCGGCGGGCAGGGCGTATCCCATCGTCCCGAGCCCGCCGGAGGTCAGAAACGTCCCCGGATGTTCCGCCGACCAGTGCTGCGCGGCCCACATCTGATTCTGTCCGACATCGGCGACGAGGGGGACGACGTCGTCGAACGCATTCCGGATCCTCCTGACGATGTCTCCGGGATGAAATCCCCCCTGCATCATCCCGGGCGCGGCGTACCGCGCCCTCCACTCGCGCGTGCGCGCGACCCAGGACGGATCGCGGCGTCTTCCCGGACATTCGTTCAGGAATCGGAGGGCATCCCCCGCATCCGCGACGATTCCGAGACTCGGAGCGACGACCTTCCCGATTTCAGACGCGTCGATATCGATATGAATGACGGCCGCCGCCTTTCCGAAGAAACCAGTGTTTCCCGTCGTCCTGTCGCTGAAGCGGGTTCCGACGGCCAGAATGACGTCCGCCTCCGAGAGCGCGAGGTTCGCCTGCGGCGTTCCGTGCATTCCCGCCATCCCGAGAGACAGCGGATGACTCCCGGGGAAACTCCCTTTCCCCAGAAGAGTGGTGGCGACAGGGGCCTGAAAGCGCTCGGCGCACGACAGAAGCGCCTCCGAGGCCCTCGAAATCATCACGCCGCCGCCGGCCAGAAACATCGGGCGCTCCGCCGCGTCGAGAAGCCGGAGCGCCTCCCGGAGTTCAGGCGTCGCGCCGCCTCTTCCGGAGACCCGCACCGGACATTCGCCATCGGTCGTCCCGGATGGCAGATCCCCAACTTCCCGCTGGAGATCGACGGGAATCTCGATGAGGACAGGTCCCGGACGTCCTTCTCCGGCGATTCCGAATGCGCTCCGGAACGTTCGCGCAAGCCCCGCGAGATCGCGGACCATGAAGCTGTGCTTGACGACCGAAAGACTCCCGCCGAACACATCGGCTTCCTGGAACGCGTCCGTTCCGATCAGCGACGTCGCGACCTGCCCGCACACGAGGACAAGGGGAACGGAATCCGCAAACGCGGTCGCGAGCCCCGTCAGGCAGTTCGTGAACCCGGGTCCCGCCGTGCAGACGCAGACTCCCGGCCTGCCCGAGACGCGGGCAAACCCGTCCGCCGCGTGGACGGCCGCCTGTTCGTGGCGCATGAGAAGGTGCGTGAAACGCGCGTCGGAGAATGCGTCGTACAGCGGAATGACCGAACCTCCCGGAATTCCGAAGACGTGCGTCGCCCCGTTCGCCTCGAGCAGTCGGACCACCATTTCCGCTCCCGTCATCCTCATGGGATGCCCCTCTCTCCGCCGGCCCTACTCTTCGGGCGCCGACTTCGCGTCGAGCCAGGGCATCATGCTTCGCAGCGCCGCCCCGACCCGTTCGATTTCGTGCGTCTTCTCGCGCCGGAGCCATTGCTTCATCCGCGGACGTCCGCATCGATTCTCGAGGATCCAGTCCTTCGCGAACGATCCGTCACGGACGCGATCGAGCAACTCGCGCATCGACGCGCGGACTCGATCGTCGATGATCGTTTTTCCGGCCGTCATGTCACCGTACTTGGCGGTATCGCTTACCGAGAAGCGCATCCAGTTCAGCCCCCCCTCGAAGATCAGGTCGACGATGAGCTTCATTTCGTTCATGCACTCGAAATAGGCGATCTCGGGCTGGTATCCGGCCTCGACGAGCGTCTCGAATCCAGCCTTCATGAGTTCCGAGACGCCGCCGCACAGCACCGCCTGCTCCCCGAAAAGGTCCGTCTCAGTCTCTTCCTCGAACGTCGTTTCGATGACCCCGGCCCTGGCGCCGCCGATCGCCGACGCGTAGGCGAGTCCAAGTTCCCGGGCCTTTCCCGAGGCGTTTCGATATACCGCGAGCAGACACGGAACGCCCCGTCCTTCGAGGTACATGCGCCGGACGAGATGCCCAGGCCCCTTCGGCGCGACCATGAACACATCGTTCGCCGTCCCCGGAACGACCTGATGGAAGTGGATGCAGAAACCGTGCGCGAACCCGAGCGCCGCGCCATCCTTCAGGGCCGGCGCGACCGATTCGCGATAGACATCCGCCTGGACGTGATCGGGCATCAGAAACATGACCACGTCCGCACGGGCCGCAGCTTCCCGGACGGACAGGACCTCGAACCCGTCCCCTTCGGCTCTTTCCCTCGACCTGCTCCCCTCCTGCAGTCCGACGACAACGGAAACTCCGCTGTCGCGCAGGTTCTGTGCGTGCGCGTGCCCCTGACTTCCATACCCGAGGATCGCGACCGTCTTTCCCGAAAAGAGCCCTATGTCCGCATCCCTGTCAAACAGTACCGTCGCCATTGCATTCACGCTCCATTCAGTTCGTTTTCCGGCTTTTTCGAAACCCACCCGGCGGTCCCGGTCCTCCGCGCGGCTCCTTCACCGTTCCCGCGACACGGTTCTTCCGGGGGCGAGATTCGCTTTCCCCGGGTTCGTTCAATCGACACCTCCCTCCAGGAAATAAAAAAAGGGCCGGAACCCCGAAAAAAACGGGGCTCCGGCCCGAAGGCGCCGCGGGTCTACACGACCTCCGGCACTCCGGGAGGGGCCCCGCAGCGAATAATAACGATGACGGAAACGGAAATTACGCAAGTTTTGTCGTTCGCAATCGATCGATTCATCGGGCAGCCCTCCTTCGTGTCAAAATCGTTCGGCATTCACGGTAAATTGCGAAGTATTCTATGAAGTCGCCGGAAGCCTGTCAACGTGACAGTCATATCAGATTTTTCCGACTATAATATCCGGATTCGCCGACCTTGCGCACCAGTGCACATACGCTTATAATTCTCGCTCTCCGAACAGTATATTCCCAATTTCGTCCGGCATCGGCCGGATCGACGCCCCATTCCGCGAAAGGGAGGCATACCATGAGCGACATGAGCTTCAGCGACATCGCGCCATATTACGACGCACTGTACGTGCGTCCGGACATGTACCGGATCGAGGCCGGCGCCGTCGACCGGATCCTGAAGCGCCACGGTCGAAGCCGCGGAGTCCGACTCCTCGACGTTGCGTGCGGAACGGGAGGACATGTGCCGTTCCTGAAGGACCGATACGAGGTCGAAGGGCTCGACCTCAGCGAAGACATGCTGCGGATCGCCCGGAAGAACTTCCCCGACATCCCGTTCCATCTCGCCGATATGACGGATTTCTCGTTCGACGCCTCCTACGACGCCATCATCTGCATGTACGGGGGCATCGGCTTCACGGGAACACCCGAGGCCGCCCGTCGGGCCGTCGCCTCGATGAAACGCCATCTCGCCACCGGCGGCGTTCTCGTCCTCGTTCCGTGGATGACGAAGGAGACGTTCCATGACGCGCTCGTGGTCGACGCCGTGAACCGTCCGGAGATCGGCATAGCGCGCATGGAGAACGTCCGGCGGAAGTCCGAAGGCGTCGTCGAAGTC
>CALFXN010000003.1 GCA_937957815.1 uncultured Synergistales bacterium | reverse complement strand
GTCCGCGTTCGACCGCCACTCCGGCCTTTTCGGGAGCGAGGCCGGAGGTGTTCGGGCGTCGTCCGACGCAGACGAGGACTTTCTCGACCGTGATCTCCTTCGGTCCTTCGGGCGTTTCAACCGAGACGACCAGGCCATTCCCCCCCTGTCGCACGCCGCTCACCTTCGACGAGGTGTGGATTTCCACACCTCGCTGGAGAAGCGATCCCTTGAGAATTCCCGTGATTTCCTCGTCGATATTCGGGAGAATCTCCGGAAGCATTTCTATTATCATGAGAGCAGTCCCGAAGCTCGAATAGGCTGAAGCAAACTCGACGCCGATGATGCCGCCTCCGACGATGACCATCGATTTCGGAACCTCCGGAAGCGACAGCGCCTCGGTGCTCGTGATGACGCCCGGAAGATCGAATCCCGGAACCGGCGGGATAAAGACATCCGATCCGGTCGCGATAATCGCCGCATCGTGGCGTACGATCTCTTCCCGCCCTCCGGCGGAACGAACTACGACGTCCTCGGCGGAAAGAAACGATGCCTCTCCTTCGAGAACACGAACTCCATTGGAGCGGAGGAGCGCCGAAACGCCGCCTGTGAGGGTTTCCACCGCCATCTCTCTGCGTTTCTGTACGGCACCCCAGTCGATCGAGGCTTCTGGAACAACGATGCCGAGATCCCCGGAATGTCTGATTTCCGAGAGGAGGTCGGCCGTATGCAGCAGAACCTTCGTCGGAATACACCCGACGTTGAGGCAGGTTCCGCCGAGAGTGCCTTTCTCGACGAGCGTCACTTCAGCGCCGAGCTGCGCCGCCCGGATCGCCGCGACGTACCCGCCCGGGCCGCCTCCTATGACGGTGATGCGCTTCTTCCCGTCGAGACGGTTTCCCGATACTTCGTGCATTTTTTCCGCAGGCGGGACACCCCGCAGAGGTTCCTCGGACTGTTCCCCCTGAGCTCCGAGAAGTGCGATCGGTTCGGAAACCGAAACCGTCCTGCCGGCCGGGACGAGAATCTTCACAAGTACTCCGTCTTCCTGGACCTCGACGTCGAACGTCAGCTTATCGGTTGCGACGACAAGAAGGATCTCCCCTTTGCGGACAGGATCTCCGACCTGTTTCCTCCATTCTGCGACGCTTCCCTCGGTCATCGTCAGGCCGAGTTTCGGCATAAGGATCTGGTGCGGCATGTATTCGCTGAACCTCCTTGATTCGAGAGTCGTCACAAATGAACGAGCGGGCTTACGCCAGAAGCAGGTACGGGTTCTCCATGAGCTCCCTGACGCGGGAGAGGAATCTTGCGGCATCGACGCCGTCGATGATCCTGTGATCCGCAGTGATTCCGATCACCGTCATCGGACGAACGACAATCTGCCCCTCTCTGACGACGGGACGGTCCACAATCGCATTCATGGCCATGATGCACGCCTCCGGGGGATTGATGATCGGCGTGAAGTCGTTGATTCCGAACATCCCGAGGTTCGTGATCGTGAACGTCCCCGCCTGCATATCGGTCATCTGGAGCTTTCCGGAGCGCGCTTTTTCGACGAGAACCTCCGTATCCCTCGCGATTTCCGAGAGCGTCTTCGTCTGGACGCCCTTGAGATTGGGAACCAGAAGGCCCCCCTCGACGGCGACTGCGATCCCTATGTTGACGTCGTCGTGCAGCACGAATTCGTTTCCGTCGATCGAGGCGTTCGCCATTGGCATTTCGGCGAGAACCTGCGCACAGATCTTCATGAGGATATGCGTGAACGACAGGCGAATCCCATTTTTCGAGAACGGATCCCGGAGCGCGTTTCTCAGAGCGGTTATTCCGGTGCAGTCGGTCTCCATGTTGTAGGTCACGACAGGAATCGAACGAGAACTCTCCGACATCCGGTCGGCGATCACACGACGCATCGGAGAAACCGGGATCCGCTTCGTAACGCCTGGAAGCCGCGGCTCTTCTCGCGGAAGCGGCGCGGCTTCCAGGACATCAGCCTTCATGATTCTGTCTTTCCGCGCGAGCGACGCAACATCCACTCCCAGGTCTTCGGCGATCCTCTTCGCCACCGGAGACGTCTTGACGCGCGACGCCGACTGGTGTGCCAGTTCGACGTCCCTGCGGACGACCATCCCATCCGGCCCCGTTCCCTTGATGCCCACGAGCGTCACTCCCGTTTCGCGGGCGACCTTCTTCGCAAGAGGAGAAGCGGAGACCCGTGTCGCCCCCGGGGCAACGCCCTTTGCCGCCCCGTTCGGAAGCTCGTCGCGGAGGACTTCGGTGACCGTTTCAGGAGTGGAATCCGCAACGGATCCCACAAGCTCCCCCTTTTCGCCGAGATACGCAAGAAGTGCACCGACCGCGACTTCCTTCCCCTCGGGAACCAGAACCTGAAGCAGCGTTCCACCTTCCTGGACCTCAACTTCAAACGTGAGTTTATCCGTCGCGACGACAAAGAGAATCTCTCCTTTCGCGACGGTATCCCCTTCCTTTTTGCGCCATTGAGCGACGGTGCCAGCGGACATCGTCAAACCCAGCTTCGGCATCGTGACCGCAAACGCCATGGGAAACCTCCTTCTCGCTTTGAGAATCGTCTTTAGCCGAGCTTTAACAGTGTCGGCAGGAATGTCGTAATTGCCGGAAACACCGTTATGACGCCGAGCGCGATAACAGACGCGATAATCAACGGGATCGCAGGTTTCGCGATCTGTTCCATCGTGAGTCCGCTGATGTTCGCGCCGACATAGAGATTCACCGCTACCGGCGGCGTCACCTGTCCGATCGCGAGGTTGATCGTCATCATGACGCCGAACCAGATCGGATTCCATCCGAAATGCGCGATGATCGGTAGAAGAATCGGAAGGAATACGTAAAAGATCGATATAGCGTCGAGCAACATACCCGCAAAGAGTAAAATGATATTGATCATAAGCAGCACGATCCGGGGATCGGACGAAACGCTCAGGAGTACCTTTGCCGCCTTATCGATGAGGCCGACTGTGGCACCTACCCAGGAATACAGTCCCGCACAGGTCACGACTATCATGACCACGGCAGTCCCGACGACAGTCGAACTGAGTATCTGGTAGAGAACCTTGACTGTTATCGTCCGGTACACGAAGACGCCGACGAACAATCCGTAGAAAACCGCCACAGCGGCCGCCTCTGTTGGTGTGAAGATGCCGCCGTAGATTCCGCCGAGAATGACGACGGGCGTGAAAAGCGCCCAGAGGGCATCCCGAAAAGCCTTCCAGAGAGCTCGGAAGTCGCCCCTTGGCTCTCCCCTGTAGCCTTTTTTCCGGGAATGAAGGTAGACAGCGCCCATGATGAAAAGGGCAACGACAATCCCCGGAATGACTCCCGCCGCGAAGAGCGCCCCGACGGAAACCTGGGCGAGATCGCCATATACTATGAACGCGATGCTCGGAGGAATGACGATGGCGAGTCCGGATGAAACGGAAACCACAGCCGTCGCAAACGGCTTGTCGTACCCTCCCTGAACCATTCCGGGAATCAGAATGAGTCCTATGGCGGCGACCGTCGCGGGACCCGAACCACTCACCGCGCCCCAGAATGTCGCGACGGCCACTGTCGCGATAGCCAGTCCGCCCGTAACGTCACCGACGATTTCCTTGATGAACGTGATGATTCTCTCTGCAATCCCGGCCTTTTCCATAATGACTCCGGCAAGGATGAAGAATGGAATCGCAAGCAGCTGGAACTTCGCGATACCTGCGAAGAAATTGTATGACACCATCGGGAATCCGAGCCCCCAGTACCACGCGGTGACGAATGACGCACCTCCGAGAGCCACGGCTATCGGGATCTTTATGACAAGAGGGCACAGAAAGAGAATAAGCGTCCAGAATGCCGGATCAGTAAAGAAGTCAGTCATTGCCGGCCCTCCTAATAGTCATTTTTTCGAATCGTCGCTACCGCCGCTTCGAGAATGCGTATGACGATCAGCGCGGAGACGAGCGGGGTCGCAACGGTATAGAAATACACGGGTATGCCGAGAGACTCGGTAATGACCCCAAGGGCGACTTCATCCGCGACCTCGAGATATCCCATGTATGCCAACACACCAAAGAAAATAATCGAGGCGACTGTTGAAAGGATGAAGAGGAGTTTTCTTACGGATTTCGGGCAAAGATCGTAAAACATCGTCAGGCTCAGGTTCGCTCCCTGTTTGAACGCCATGGCGGTACCGAGGAGGACGCACCAGACGAACAGGTTGACTTCGAGTTCTTCGGAGAACGAAAAGGAATATGATGTCAGATACCGGACGACAACGTTCACAAAAGCCACGGAGACCATCACAAACACCATGATCGATCCGATAAGCTCTTCAAGGTGATCCCAGATCTTCTTCAGCATGGCTCAATATCCCCTTCTCCGAAGGCGAGGGATTCCTCCCTCGCCTTCATGCAGTATCGTGCTACTTTACGCTCGCCATATCCTCCTCGGCGGCCTTGATAAGCTCTTCGCCGAGTTCCTTGCGCCACTTCTCGGCAACCGGCTTCGTCTTCTCGGCGAACGCCTTGATCTGTTCGGGCGTCAGCTTCGTGACAGTCATTCCGGCCTTCTCGAGCGCCGCATACGGATTCGTGATCTCGGGAACCTTGCCGATGCTCTGAAGGTACTTGAGGGAAATATCGCCGTCGAGGCCGACCCGTGCGATCGCGATCTGATACTTCGACGCCAGATCAACGCACTCCTGAAGCATCTTCCGATCCTGCTCCGGGAAGGATTTCCAGACATCGGGGTTAACGCAGAGCAGAAGCGGATCGATGACATAGTGCCAATCGGTCACAAATTTGTGGTATTCGTAAATCTTGAGCGGGAAGAAGATGCTGATTGGATTTTCCTGACCGTCGACGACGCCTTGCTGGAAGGCCGTCGTGGCCTCCGCCCAGTTCATGTTGATCGGGTTCGCGCCGAGTGCGTTGTAGATGTCGATGTAGATCGGGCTTCCGACGACCCGGATCTTCAACCCCTGGAGGTCAGCGGGGGAAGTGACGGGGCGTTTGCTGTTCGTGAGTTCGCGGAAACCGTTTTCACCCCAGCCGAGGAACTTGACGCCCTTTTTCTCGATGGCGTCAATAAGCATCTTCCCTGATTTCCCCGCCTTGATCGCATCGACGGCTTTGAAACGATCGGGACGCGATGCGATGAAGAACGGCATAGCGGTCAGGTTGAGTTCCTTAACCTGCGGAGACCAGTTGATGACGGACTGCAGCGCGAAGTCGATCGCTCCGTTCCTGAGAAGGAGGAACGCTGACGTCTGCTTTCCCGCGGAGAGCTGGGAACCGAAATAGACCTTGATGTTGATCTTGCCGCCGGACTTCTCTTTCACGAGATCGGCGAAATACTGCGCTCCCATGCCCCACGCCGTTGCAGGTCCCGGAACAACGTCCATCTTGTACTCGTCCTTGTATCCAGCCGCGACCGCCGGCACTGCGAGCGCGCACAACAGAGCCGTTGCAATAACCAGAGCTATTCCCTTCCGCATAGTGATTCCCCCCTGTGATGAAATAGATGGTGTTCGCCTTGCTTTGCGATTCAACGCATCCTCTTCCCGCGCATCACCTCCGGTTTCCTTTGAAAACGGAGTGCCACCGCCAGGTTTGTTTTTGGACGCACCTGAACGAAATATCCCGAACGCGCTTTACGCAAAAACCTTGCGAACCCCGGCAACGATCGTTTCGGCGGTAACGCGGTATTCCTTTTCCAGAATCCTCGCAAACGGCACCGGAGTGAACGGCGACCCGACGCGGACGATCGGAGCGTCGAGGCAGCCGATCGCCTTCTCGGCGACGATCGCAGCGATCTCGGCACCGACGCCGCACCGCTTCACCGCTTCGTGCGCGATGACAAGCCGCGTCGTCTTCGCCACAGATGTCAGGATCGTCTCTTCGTCGATCGGAGAGACGCTCCTGAGGTCGATCAGTTCGACCGAGATTCCGCCCTTTTCCAGTTCGTCCGCCGCCTTGATCGCGTGGTTCATCATCATCGAGTACGAGACGAGCGTGACGTCCTTTCCCTCCCGAACGACGTTCGCCTTGCCGATCGGCGTGACGTAGTCCCCGTCCGGAACGTCGCCTTTCATCGAGAAGAGTCCCTTGTGTTCGAAGTAGATGACCGGGTTGTCGTCCCGGATCGCAGCCTTGAGCAGTCCTTTCGCGTCCACCGGGTTGGACGGAATGACGACTTTGAGGCCCGGGATGTGCGCGAAGAACGCCTCGACGGATTGCGAGTGCTGCGCCGCAGCCTGGTTGATCATTCCGTCCGGCGCCC
>CALFXN010000002.1 GCA_937957815.1 uncultured Synergistales bacterium | reverse complement strand
CGTGTGCTCTTCCGATCTCAATACCCACAAGGGGCTTCTCTTTTCGTTCGCCATCCTGTGCGCGGCCGTCGGCCTGCTCGCATCGCGGGAGGAACCGGCCTCTCCGGAGCGACTCAGCGCCGTCGCCTCAGGAATCGTCGGAGGGATCGTGGAACGGGAACTCGCGTCTCTCCTCGTCACCCCCCCCTCCAGGCCACTCACCGCCGGGGAACGGCTCTACCTGAGCCACGGCCTCACCGGCGTCAGGGGAGAAGCGGAACTCGGGTTCCCGACCGTCGTCCGGCACGCGTTGCCCTTCCTCCGCGAAGCGCTGGATTCGGGACGATCTCCGGCCGAAGCCGGAACCGACACGCTTTGCGTCATCATGACGCGCTCGGACGACACGAACGTCGTCCACCGCGCAGGAATCGAAGGGCTCGAGTTCATGCGTGCGACAGCGAGGAAAATTCTCGCCGCGGGGGGAATGTCCACGGCGGAGGGAAGGCTCCTGCTCGCCGAGGCCGAACGCGCCTTCATGGAACGCGACATCAGTCCCGGCGGCAGCGCCGACCTTCTCGCCGTCGCCTTCATGCTGTATTTTTTCGTCTGAGCGCAGCCGAAAAGGACTCAATAGTTTATTAAAAAAACTATTGTTTTTCATTCTTCTTTCCGCTTCGGACGCCTCTCTTTACGGATTGAATATTTCCCGATCGTGAACGATCGTCTTGCACGCGTCCGGACTTCAGGGGATAATGAATTCGCTTTTTGCATGAAGGGATGTCTGCGATGCTTTCGATCGTCTGTACACGCTCCGATCCTGGATGGAACGGACGGCGGCATTCGTCCGCGGAGCGAAGTCCGTTTTTTTCATGATTGAATTGCGGCGCGTTCTCGCAGTGTCGTTTTTCCTGTTTCTCTGCCTGTTCGCGACATCCCGGATCGCAACCGGAATGCCGCGTCGTGTCGTCTACGGCATGGTGGAACTCCGGCCGCTGTTTTTTCGCGACGAACTGGGAGCCTTTCGTGGGTTCTTCGTCGATCTTCTTCAGGCCGTAGCCGGGGAAGAAGGCTGGGATCTCGCTTTCGTTTCCGCTCCGGGCGAGAGGCTCGTCTCCCGCCTGGCTTCGGGAGAGATCGATCTCGCGAGCATGACTCCGACGCCGCGCCTGACGGCCCTGTTCGACTTTTCGAAGATCGCCCACTACGGTACGTGGTTCACGATTTTCATGCACCCAGGGGAATCGTTTCTCGACATTCTCGACCTTCGAGGCCGGACGATCGCGGCCCAGAGGGGCTTCATCGGAATATCCGAACTCCGGAAGATTGCGGAACAGCTGAAGATGGACGTCCCGGTCCTCGACTTCGCGACGATCGGGGAGGCCTTCGACGCAGTCTCGAAGGGACACGCCCACGGCGTCCTCGCCGAATACGCCATCAACCTTCCCCTGGCCCGGAAGCACCATCTTCTCCGAACGCCGCTCGTCTTTTCGCCGAGCCGGGTCTTCTTCGCCACGACGAAGGGACGGAACCCGGACCTTCTCGCGGCGCTCGACCGACGCCTTTCCGACATGATCGGCGACGCGAAATCCCCCTATTACACGTTCCAGCGGCGCTGGCTCTACGACGAGGATCTCACCTTCATCCCGAACTGGACATACTGGGCCTTCGGCATCGGACTTCTGGTCCTGCTCGTGTTCACCTGCGGCATCATCCGCATCGCCCGCACGAGCGCGGCCCTGCGGTCCAGGCAGCGGGAACTTTCGCGCCTGCTCGGACACGAAACCGCAGTCTCCGAAATCGCGCGCATCCTGCTGAGCCACCGCGGCGCCGAAGACGTTCTCTCGCGGACGTGCGTTCGTCTTCGAGAGGCATCGGGCAGTCCGTGGTGCGCCATCGTCCGCATCGTCGCTCGCGAAGGCGGAAAAACGGCAAACGATTCGGCGGGCGGTCAGTGCCTCCACGTCATCGCCGAGTCCCGCGACGTCCCTCCGCACGCGAGCGCGGAATCCCCGACGCCGGCCCGCCTTCCCGTAGGACGTTCCCTTCTTCCGTTCATCGACTCCCTGAAGGAAGGAAAGAACGTCCTCCTCGGAAGGGACGCGATCCTGAACGCGCTGCCCGATGTCTCGCCGGGAAACGCTCACACATTTCTGTTCCTTCCGGTGTCCGAAGGGCGAACCATTTGGGGGACGCTCGGCGTCGCCTCCGTACAGCCGGACTTCGCCTGGGACGAAGAGACGCTCCGTCTCTTGCGGACGACCGCCGACATGGCCGGTGCCTTCCTTCGGATCCGCTCGGTCGAATCGGAACTCAGAAAAACGAGCGAAGTCGATCCCCTGACGGGGATCATGAACCGGCACGCGTTTCTCGAAACGCTCCGGCGCGAGATCTCCCGGAGCCTCCGCCACGGATACCCGCTGGTCCTCGCGATCGCCGACCTCGATCACTTCAAGGAAATCAACGACACGTTCGGCCACGATACCGGCGACCTCGTCCTCATGGACGTCGCGCAGGCGATCCGGGAGGAGCTCAGAGCGGAGGACCGCGTCGGACGCCTCGACGGCGAGGAGTTCGGGATCCTGATGCCCGAGAGCTTCCGGGAAGACGCCCAAGCGGCGCTCGAACGCATCCGCCTTCGGATCGAGTCCCTGAGCCGGGCGGGCGGTTTCGTCGGGAATCAGCGAAGCGTCGCCTCGCCGAAGATCAGCATCGGATTCACCCTCTTCAGGGGACGCGACGACTCCTCGCAATCGCTGTACCGACGGGCGGATCAGGCGCTGTATCGGGCGAAGGCGGCGGGGGGCAACGGGATCCTCGGGGACTGAACGCGTCCCGTCGGACGCCGGG
>CALFXN010000001.1 GCA_937957815.1 uncultured Synergistales bacterium | reverse complement strand
TACGGCGACCACCGAGATCTACTCTCTTTCCCTACACGACGCTCTTCCGATCTAACGGAGGAACGATCTTCTCGAGCTTCGCGACGTCCCGCTCGAGAGTTTCGAGTTCCCTGCGACAGTTCGCCAGGACTTCCTTTACGATGTGCGAGACGAGGCGCTCCTGAAGATCCATATTCCGGACGTGGTCGTAGAACGCGACCTCGGGTTCGATCATCCAGAATTCGGTCAGGTGGCGCCGCGTCTTCGATTTCTCGGCGCGGAACGTGGGGCCGAAGCAGTAAACCTTGCCGAGCGCGGCGGCGGCGGCCTCCGCGTAGAGCTGCCCCGTCTGTGCCAGGTAGGCCTTCTGCGTCTCGAAATAGTCGAGTTCGAAGAGTCCGGACGCGCCTTCGCCGATGGAACCTGTCAGGATCGGGCTGTCGACGAGCGTGTAGCCGTCGTTGTGGAGGTATTCCCGCGCCGACCAGATCACGCGGTCCCGGATCCGCAGGATCGCGACCTGGCGGTTGCTTCTGAGCCACAGGTGCCGCTGGTCGAGAAGGAAATCGATCCCGTGTTCTTTCTTGCCGATGGGGTACTCGCGGTCGGGATTCTGGATCACGTCGAGCCCCGTGACCGTCAGTTCTATGCCGGACGGAGCCCGCGAATCCTCGCGCGGGATTCCCCGGACGCGGACCGACGCCTCGATCCAGAGCCCTTTCGCCGCGTCGAAATCGGCTTCGGGAACTTCGTTTTTCACCATGACGCCCTGGACCGTACCGGATCCGTCACGGAGCT
This sequence comes from uncultured Synergistales bacterium, assembly GCA_937957815.1. Taxonomy (GTDB): domain Bacteria; phylum Synergistota; class Synergistia; order Synergistales; family Aminobacteriaceae; genus CALFXN01. The sequence continues at coordinate 1,973 of CALFXN010000001.1, read as the reverse complement.
GCAGAAAGTGGATTTTGCCGGAGCTGCGCATATTGTACAGCCACCCCTGGACCAGGACTTCCCGGCCCGTATGGGATGCCAGATCGGAAATGGAAACCCAAGGTGCGGACATGAGATATCGACCTCCGTATATATGGAGAGTGAATATGACAATATGATACACTAAACCGGATCATATTCCAGCTGAAGGAGCGGACATGGCCGCATACCCGAGAATCGTCATCGCAGATGAACGTCGTTCCGGAGTGGTTCCTCCGTCGGTCGTGCTCGTCGCGGCCCTGAAGCATATGGGCTGGCCGCTTCGCCTGTTCCATATCGGGGCGGATGAATCTGCCATGAGGCTTCTGAAGCTCGTGACATGCTCCGACGTGACGCTGTTCGACCCGTTCCTGCTTTCGTCGACGCGACTCCTGAAGACGCTGTTCGAAGTCGCGGCGTCGCCCGACTGCATCAATATCCTCGTCGCTCCCCTCGGCTCGCGTCGCGGCGACGATCCGTTCATCGTCCTGCCGGCGGCGGCCGACGTCGCCCGGACGCTCGAGTGCCCCATGATTCCCGTCATTTACGCCGACTCGTCGGCGATCATCGCGGCGCGCACCCTCGACGCCGCCCTGCAGGGCATCCGGTCTTCAGGCCCGGATCCGTGCGCCGGGGTGCTGTACGCCTCGGTGCTGAACCCCAGGGAATACCAGCTCCTGGAAACGGAAGCCGGACGAAGGACACCGCTTCTCCATCTCGGGTATCTCCCGCAGTTCCTCGAACGGAAAGCGCCTTCGCTGCTCGAACTCTGCCTTCCCGGCGCGCCCGGGTCGGCACTTCAGATCCGCATGGCGGCCGCGCAGCTCTCGGGGATGATGGACCAGGTGGAATGGGGGGCGTTCGAAGCCTTCGCGAAGCTCGCGCCCGGCTGGACCGCGCAGCCCGATATCGGGGCGCGGAAGGCGGCCGGGACGGACGTCGCGATCTTCACGGACGAAGCTCTCGGGTGCGAGGGGAACAACGCCCGACTGCTGTTCGAATACTTCGGCTGCCGGGTGACGGAGGTCCCGCTGCGTTCCGGGGGGTTCCCGGGCGGGAGCGGAGCGATCTACATTCCGCACGGTCCCGCCTTTCCGTGCGCGGACATGATCCTCGGCAACGAGAATATCCGTCATGGACTCGCATCGGCAATCCGGAGGCGAAGGCAGCTTTTCGTCAACGGCGGAGCCTCGATCCTTTTCGGAGAGACGATCTCCGTTCTCGGGAAGGATCCGCTCCCTGGAGTTGGAGCCGGGGCCTATGCGGGGTTCCTGACGATGCCCGAAGACAGGATCCGGAAAGTCGACGTTCTTTCGAGACGTGACGGAATCTTCTTCGAAAAGGGAGCGAAGGCGAGGGGGTATCTGCCTGAATACCTCCGCGTCGCTCCCAGGGGAACCGTCGGCGGAGCGCAGTGGTCGCTCCAGGACCCCGCAAGGAATGTCGAACTCGGCGAGTCGGGCTGGGAAACGGGCTACACGGTGCTGAACCCGGCGTATCTGGAGCTGTGGAGCTGCCCTGATGCGACGCTCCGCTGGCTGACACTCCGAAAATCGTAGACGCCTTTGACGAAAGGGGCATATCGGGATGGCTGACAGACTCGAGGAGGTCGTCGCGGAACTGACGGCCGGGGATCCGGAAAGGGAATCTCTCTGGTGGAAGGGCTCGTGGATCCGCAGGAGAGATCTCCTGTCCCTGACGGAAAGGGGGGCGGAACGGCTCGCTGCGGCCGGGTTTCGCGAGGGTGACCGGCTGGTCACCCTGTTGCCCAATTCCCCGGCGATGATCGCGCTTTCCCTCGCCTGCTGGAGGCTGCGCGGGGCGGTGGTTCCCCTGAACCTCCAGGCCGGAGTCCAGTCGGTGACGCGGGGCGTCGAATGCGTCGATCCGTTTGCGGTGGTCATTCCCGATATTCCGGGCATTTCCCGGTCGCACTACGAATCCCTGCCGGTTCC